>JBAQHL010000601.1:0-3448 GCA_049288295.1 Desulfobaccales bacterium | reverse complement strand
AAACTGGTACCAGGACCAAAATTGCCGTCCAACTGAAAATCCATTCGACAAGGACATTCCACACGACGCAACCCTCCATGCTGATTTGGCCATCATGTCAAATCTACTAAAATGATTCAACAAATATTGCTCATTCTGCACTACCTTATTCTGGGACGTTCCGAAAAATTAAAAAGCATCCCTTGACGGGGAAACAAACCGTGATTAGGTTGCAGCCATAACGTCGGCGCGTTGCCAGGTCGGCTAATCCTAACCCCACGAGATAAAGCGTTTTTCACCTCAGGCCCAAGGACCACAGCTACTGCTGGTGACCGGGCAAGGTCCGGTTGCCGATTGTCCATTAGCCATCCCAAGGCCAGGAGAGGCCGTTACCGAGTGGGGAAATACTGAAAAGGAGACGGTAACATGGCAGGAAGAACGAGCTTCACGGATGAAGAGTGGAATCTGCTCCGGGCTGCGCCGGTCCTCGTGGCGAGCGGGGTGTCCATCGCAGACCCCAGCGGCCTCATCGGCTCGGTCAAAGAGGCTTTTTACGGGATGAGCAGCATGATGGCATCCTACAAAGAGAGCGGCCAACTTGAGTTAATCACTGCGCTGCTGGCGGACAAAAGCATGCCCGCCATGCCGGACCGGGGGAGCCTGCTTGGGGAAGGCAGCCGGGAACAGCAATTTGAGAACCTGAAAAATGCCGTCCTGGGAAAGGTGCGTGAAGCCCTGGCTCTTTTAGGCGCCAAGGCCTCTCCGGAAGAGGCGGCAGTCTACAAAAAGATGCTGGGCACAGTGGCCGAAGAGACCGCCAAGGCCTCCAAGGAGGGCGGTTTTTTGGGTTTCGGCGGCGAGCGGGTCAGCGCCGGCGAGCAGGCGTTTGTGGACCAGGTCAAATCACTCCTTGCCTAATCTTTTCAGGGGCTGTCCCCTTGCCCCTCCTGACCGATTATAAGCAGCTATCTCCCAAAATGGACAAGTTCCGAGGAGGACATTCACATGGACGTAAACCTGTTAGAGCTGTTAAAGCAGGTGCTTGGCAGTGACTTTGGCCGTTTGGTCAGCCAATACCTGGGAGAGCCGGAGAAACCCACGCAGACTTCCCTGGACGCCCTGCTGCCGGCCCTATTGGGGACCGTTTCTCAGAAAGGGGGCACCGTGGAGGGCGCTTCAAGCCTGCTTTCAATGCTCCAGGGTCTCGGTGTCGATACCAGCGTCTTGAACAATATCCCCGGGCTCTTCTCTGGGGATGCCGCCGGGGCCAACTCCCTGGTGAACACCGGCCTTAGTCTCGTCAACTCGTTGTTCGGCGACAAAACCAACTCCTTGACCGAGGCCCTGTCCTCCCTGGGGGGCATTACCTCCGGGTCGTCATCCAAATTGCTCGCCCTGGCAGTACCCCTGGTCCTTGGCTTCCTCAAGCGGTTTATCGGCGAGAAGGGACTGGACCTGAGTTCCCTGGCTTCCCTGCTGGGCGGCCAGGGAAATTACCTGAAAGGCGCGCTCGACAGCCGTCTCACCAACGCCCTGGGGTTCTCCAGCCCCGCCGCTTTCGTCGGTGGGCTGGCAGCACCGGCGGTCGCAGCGGCCCCGGCTGCGGCATATGCGGAACCCGTGAAAAAGGCCAGCCGGCTGCCCTGGATCCTCATCGGTCTGGCCTTGCTGGCCGGTTTACTCTTGTGGCAATTCCTGAGCCAGCCCCCCACGCCCACCAAGCCCGTGGCCAAGGCCCCGGCCCCGGTTAAGGCCGTGGTGGTTGAGTGCGGTTTCCCGGCCAAGATTTATTTCGAGGTGGACCAGGCGGTCATCGGCCCGGAAGGTGTCAAGAGAATCAAGGAAGCCGCCGCCTGCATCAAAGAAAAAGGGCTCAAGGTTGACATTACCGGCTACACCGACAAGACCGGCGACCCTGATAAGAACCTTGAGCTTGCCAAGAACCGGGCCAAGGCTGTCCATGATGCCCTGGTGGCCGAGGGCCTGGTGGTGGAAGTCATCACCATGAAGCCGCCCCTGTTCCACTCCTTGGCAGGCACTACGGGCACCGGTTCTGATGCGGAAGCCCGGCGGGTGGAGATCAACAAAGCGGTACTGGTGAGACTACCTTAACAGAATCTGGAGCGTTTGGAAAAAATCAGCCTGCGTCCGGGGCCGGGCCCGGCGCAGGCTGGTTTCTTATACCGTTTGCGGTTTTCGGGTGAATTAAGTTGGATTATCAATAAGTTAGTTGCTGAGTTTGGTGCAGGTTAAGACTGAACTCGGTATTAAAAGCAACGCACAGGTCTTGCCCTGGTTTGATCGGCCCAGGTCGTTAAGCCCCAAACCCTCAGGAGAAGATCCCATGTCCAATCAGCTCAAAACCATAATTTTTTTAGGAGCGCTCACCTTCCTGTTAATCATGTTCGGCAACGCCCTGGGGGGAACCGGGGGGATGAAGGTCGCCCTGGTAATGGCGGCGATCATGAACTTCGCCAGCTACTGGATGTCTGACAAGATCGCGCTGCGCATGTATGCCGCCCAGGAAGTCAGCCCTCAGCAGGCCCCGGAACTGGCCGCCATGGTGGGGGACCTGGCCCAGAAGGCGGGGGTGCCCATGCCCCGGATGTATGTCGTGCCCCAGGATACGCCCAACGCCTTTGCCACCGGCCGGGACCCGTCCCATGCGGTGGTGGCCGTCACCGAGGGCCTGATGCGCCTGCTTTCTCCCGCCGAGGTCAAGGGGGTTTTGGCTCATGAGATGACCCATGTCCGCAACCGGGACATTCTTATTCAGTCGGTGGCCGCTACCATAGGAGGCGCCATCATGATGCTGGCCGACATGTTCCGGTTTTCCGCCTTGAGCGCCGGCGGCGAGGGGAACGGTCAACGGCGGGGCAATCCCTTGCACCTGCTGCTCATGGCCACCCTGGGCCCCCTTGCCGCCATGCTCATCCAAACGGCCATTTCGAGGTCCCGGGAGTTTATTGCCGATGAGGGCGGGGCCCGTCTCTGCCGCGACGGCGAGCCCCTGGCCCGGGCTCTGGAAAAATTGCAGGCCGCGGCTCACCAGATGCCCATGCTGGTCAATCCGGGCACCGAGAACATGTTCATCGTCAATCCCTTGACCGGCGGGGGCTTGATGAGCCTGTTCAGCACCCATCCACCCGTGGAAGAGCGGGTGGCCCGCCTTCGGGCCATGAGGTTCGACTAAAGGCTTCTAGCGAGTTGCCGTCATAGAGGTAATACAATGTAGCCGCAGGCTTCAGCCTGCGTCTGGGCACGGCAAGCCGTGCTACAAAAAAATTACTTGTTTGATGGGAACTTGGTATTAGCCCATGTATTACTCGATATTGCTCAATCCAAATAAACCAGACAGGATCAGAATACAACCCTTGTAAATGCACTGGAATGCCAAGCCGCGTTGTTATGCTGGTGAAACCCCTTTGGGGAAGAACAGCTATGGTATTGCCAAGACAATGCGATCAAT
>JBAQHL010000600.1:0-2397 GCA_049288295.1 Desulfobaccales bacterium | reverse complement strand
AAAGACGATTGGCCGGCCTTCCAGCCCTTTCTGGAGCGCCTGGTGAGCCTGTCTCAGGAGCAAGCCCAGGCCCTGGGTTATACCACCGAACCCTATGACGCTCTCCTTGACGGCTACGAAGTGGGGGAGACCGCCCAGGGGCTGGAGCCTTTGTTCCGGGATTTACGGGAATCCCTGGGGAAGTTGCTGGACGCCATCCGGGGCAGCAGCCGCCGTCCGGATGAAGCGGTGGTGCACCGGTTTTACTCGCAGGCTCTCCAGGAGCAGTTCTCCCGGGAGGCGATAACCAGGATCGGCTATGATTTCGAGGCCGGGCGCCTGGACCCCACCGCCCATCCCTTCAGCACCGGTCTGGGCCCCCAGGACGCCCGCATCACCACCCGCTATGATGAGCACTATTTCAACAGCGCCTTTTTCGGCACCATGCATGAGGCCGGCCATGCCCTTTACAATTTGGGGTTGCCCCCGGACCACTGGGGTACGCCCCGGGGCCAGGACGTCTCCCTGGGCATCCACGAGTCCCAATCCCGGACCTGGGAAAACCTGGTGGGCCGCTCTTGGGGTTTTTGGCGGAGCTTTTACCCCCGGGCCCAGGAAGTCTTTCCGGAGGCCCTGGGGGATGTGAACCTCGAGGTCTTTCACTTTGCCGTTAACCGGGTGGCCCCCAGCCTCATCCGGGTGGAAGCGGACGAAGTCACCTACAACCTGCATATTATTTTTCGCTTTGAACTGGAGCGCAGCCTCATCAACGGCGGTTTGGCGGTGCGGGACCTGCCCGAGGCCTGGAATGCCAAAGTTCAGGATTACCTGGGTCTGACACCTCCCGACTACAAGGACGGGGTCATGCAGGATGTGCATTGGTCCTGCGGCTACTTCGGCTACTTTCCCACCTATACCCTGGGGAACCTCTATGGGGCCCAATTTTTCGCCAGCGCCGCCGCGGCCCTGGGAAATCCTGAAGAGATGTTCGCTCGGGGTGCATTCGCCCCCTTTCTGCAATGGCTGCGGGCGCAAATCCACTCCCAGGGCAGCCGCTACCGGCCCCGGGACCTGGTGCGCCGGGTAACTGGCCAGGATCTGGATTCCCGCTTCCTGGACGAGTATCTTAAAGTCAAATTCTCTGACCTGTATGGGCTATAAGAGGATTTGGGAGCACGGGCGTCCCGCCTGTGCCTGAACAGGCTTCTGATGATAGTGACCGTCAGAAGTTCTCGATTGCCAGATATTGGCAACGTGGGACACAGCTTCCTGTGACTTGAACGGGCACGGCAAGCCCTGCCCCTAGGCAAAAATTTTTGGAACCGCTGTAAATGGTAGGACGGGCAGGATGCCAGTGCTAATATAAATAAATCGGCAACACAGCCTTCCATCCTGTACAGGTTATAAGTGAACAATATTGGTATTTAGCTGGAGTTGTTAAGTTTTCATGACCACTGCGGTTCTCATTTTCCCCCAGCAGTTGTTTGACAGCCACCCGGCCCTGAGCCGGGAGAGGCCGGTGTATTTGGTGGAGGCCCCCCGGTTCTTTCGTGACGAGGAGGGGGGGCTCAAATTCCACCTGCAGAAATTGGCCTTACACCGGGCCAGCCTCAAGGCTTACCAGGAGCGGCTGAGCGGGCAGGGTTATACCGTCAACTACCTGGAATTTTCAGCGGATCCCCAGATGTCGGGGCTCTGGATGCGTCTCCGGGAGGATGGGGTAACAGTCCTGCACCTGGCCGATCCGGTTGATTTCTCTCTGGAAAAAAAACTCGCCCAGGGCGCCCAGACTGCCGGCATAACCCTGCAGATAACCGAGACCCCGGCATTTGTCTGCACCAGAGAGGAAATTCAGGCTTTTTTTCAAGACGCCACTCACTTTCACCAGACCAGTTTCTACATCCACCAGCGCAAGGAAAGGGGCATCCTCATGGAAGGGGGCAAACCCCTGGGAGGCCGCTGGACCTTTGATGTGGAAAACCGCCGGCGGCTGCCCAAGGGTTTTACGGTGCCGCCCCCTCCCGCGATCACGGAGAATGCATTCCACCGGGAGGCCCGGGCCTACGTGGCGACAAGGTTTGCCGATCACCCGGGCAATTTGGCTATCTGCCGGTATCCCGTCACCCACGCCGAAGCCGAAGTATGGCTCAAGGATTTTTTGGAGAACCGTCTCTATCTTTTCGGGGATTATGAGGACGCCATCTCCGTTCGGGAGACGGTGATTTCTCACTCCGTCCTTTCTCCCCTCATCAACATTGGTCTCTTAACACCCCGCCAGGTCCTGGAAGAAACTCTGAACTACGCCAGGGGGCACCCCGTGCCCCTGAACAGCCTGGAGGGCTTCGTGCGCCAGGTCCTGGGCTGGCGGGAGTATGTCCGGGCCGTCTACCTGCTGGCCGGAGAGGGTCAGCGCCGCGC
>JBAQHL010000599.1:0-1913 GCA_049288295.1 Desulfobaccales bacterium | reverse complement strand
GTGCAAGACGGATTTTCTGAATTATGTTGACCACCTCAAAAACCCGCCAAAGGATGTTCCCGATTTTCATTGTTGTGGGAACTACCCTGGCAATATGGATTCTTAGCAAATGGCACTATGAGGACTGGTTTGTCAATCCATACAAGTATGTTGCCAAAACTGCGTCCCTGAGCGCCACAATACTGATGTGTTGCTGCATAATTTTGTCAACCCGATGGAGATTTTTGGAACGTTACTTCGGGGGACTGGATAAGGTTTATCAGGTCCATAAACGCCTCGGTAAGTGGTCGTTTTTCCTGATACCCCTGCATCCCATATTTTTGGCCGTTGACCGGCTTCCCGATATCCCGGCCTTTCTCCTGGCCATGTGGTTGGTTAATCCGGAGGGCGACCGGTATCTCTGGGGGCAAAACCTCGGGGTGGCCGTCTTTTTGGGCTTTGCCGCCCTGATGGCCCTCACCCTCTGGGTGAAAATTGCCTATCATCGCTGGAAAAGGACGCATGAGTTCCTCGGCTTGGTGCTGCTGCTGGTCGTCGCCCACATTTTTGTGGTCAACGCCGATGTGGCCGCCTACCCGGTGCTCGCCGGATGGCTGTATGCTTTAATGACCCTGGCCTTCTTCTGCTTTTTGTATATCCGTTTTTTGTACCGGAAATGGGGCCCCCGGTTTCATTACTCTGTCGCCGAAATTGAGCGGATCGGCGATATCCTGGAAGTGACCTTTTCACCCCAAGATCAAAAAATGGACTTCCGTCCGGGGCAGTTCGTCTATCTTGTGGTCCGCCAGGAGGGCATCACCCCGGAGCCGCATCCCTACTCCATCGCCTGTGGGTACAATCTGGAGGCCAAGCTCAAGCTGGGCATCAAGCAGCTGGGAGATCACACCCGCAGCCTTGATCGACTTACGCCGGGCGACCCGGTTACTTTTTATGGTCCTTACGGGCACTTTAGTGATGCTTTTCTCCGGGCTGACCGGGACTGTGTCTTCATTGGCGCAGGCATCGGTATTACGCCTTTTATCGGCATGTGGCACGTAGCTTTGCACTCGGAGGAACAATATGGGCTGACCCAAGTCTCTGAAGCAATCAGGGAACTGCATCCCGAAATCCTCAGAACCTGGAAAAGTCCCAAGGTGTCACTTTTTTATGTCTGCCGGACCTTTGAGGAGGCGAGTTTTGACAATGACATACGGCACGAGGTGATCCAAAGCCTGTTCCATGGCTTCCCCCACTTTGAAAAACGGGGTTACCATTACGAATTGTACCTGAGTTCCAAACAGGGGCGGATTTCCGCTGACTATATCGACCGGCAAACACCAGGGGGCGTCAAGGGCAGGTATGTGTTTTTATGCGGTCCCTCCCCCATGGTCGACGAACTGATCCGGCAATTCAGGGCCATGGGCTTAGAGAACCAACAGATTATCGTGGAAGATTTCAACCTCTTATAAAAAAAGGCCCAGGGAGGTTTTCAAGATACCTTGCTTAAAGGGCAACTTGTTGTTTTAATTTAGTAAATTATTGGTTTGGGAAACAGAACTGAACTGAATTTACCTGGCTGTCTTGGCAATTTACAGGTTTGCGCCCTCGGCATACGGTGGCGTATAGAGGGGCTTGAAGGTATCCGGTCCTCACTTCAATGCCGCCAGGTCAAGCTATTACGAGGATAAGCTCCAAAGTGCTCGAACTGACGATTCTTTTGTCAATAATAGCCATCACCCTGATCCTGTTTATCGGCGGCTGGCTCGCCGTGGATCTGGTGGGGCTCCTGGTGCTGGCGGCCCTCGCATTGACGGGGTTGGTCGGCCCTGCTGAGGCATTGGCCGGGTTCAGCAGCGCGGCCGTGGTCACGGTGTGGGCCATGTTCATTATCTCCGCCGGACTGTCCCGCACAGGCATCGCCTATCGCCTTGGCC
>JBAQHL010000598.1:0-2272 GCA_049288295.1 Desulfobaccales bacterium | reverse complement strand
AATCAAGATCGGCTCAAAAAAGTTCACGGAATCAGTAATACTCGCAGAGATAGTGGCCCAACTGGTGCATAGTGCCGGCGCTCAGCCAGTGCACGTGCAGGAATTGGGCGGCACTCGGGTGCTCTGGAATTCACTGGTTAATGGCGCTATCGACATCTACCCGGAATATACCGGCACTCTCACCCAGGAAATTTTCGCCGGCCAGGGGATAGACGGCAACCAGGCGCTTCGCAAGGCTCTGGCCACCTACGGCATTCGGATGACCTCGTCACTCGGGTTCAATAATAACTATGCCTTGGGCATGAAAAAGGAGATGTGCAAGAAATTTGGCATTGCCAGGATCTCTGATCTGCGCCGGTTCCCTGGGCTAAGTTTTGGTTTCAGCAATGAGTTTATGGATCGGAAGGACGGCTGGCCCGGTCTCCGCTCCCGTTACGGACTTTCGCAGCACAAGGTCTTCGGCCTGGACCACGACTTGGCCCTCCGGGGACTTGAGAGCAATTCCATTGACGCCACGGAGCTTTATACCACGGATCCCGAGATCGATTACTACGGGTTGTGCGCTCTCGAGGATGACCTCAGGTATTTCCCGGAATATACCGCAGTGATAGTCTACCGGGCGGATCTGGAGAAGCGGGCCCCGCAGCTGGTGGCGGCCTTGGCCAGACTAGAAGGCCGGATTACTTCAGTTGACATGATTGACATGAACAAGCTGGTCAAAATGGAAAAGGTGCCAGAAAGTCAAGTCGCTGCCAATTTTCTGACCCGATATCTTTCCCTGCAAACCACATTGCGACAGGAAACCGTGGCAGCACGAATCTGGCAGCGTACCAAAGAACATCTCTATTTGGTGTCGATTTCATTATTAATAGCGATCTTGATAGGGGTCCCCCTGGGCACTATTGCTGCGAAAAAACCGGTATGGGGACGGATAATTTTAAGTGTTACAGGAGTCATCCAGACCATTCCCTCCCTGGCCCTCCTGGTGTTCATGATCCCTTTGTTGGGTATTGGTGGCCCTCCGGTTATTTTAGCCCTTTTTCTCTACAGCCTTCTGCCCATCGTCCGCAATACCCATGCGGGATTGCAAAGCATCCCGTTGGAGATTCGGGATTCCGCTGAGGCCCTGGGTTTATCTCCATGGGCAAGATTTAGATTGATTGAACTCCCCATGGCGTCAAGGGAAATCCTGGCTGGGATCAAGACCTCAGCGGTGATCAACGTGGGCACTGCAACTTTAGGGGCGCTCATCGGCGCCGGCGGCTATGGCCAGCCCATTCTCACCGGTATCCGCCTGGATGACCTGGGGCTGATCCTCACGGGAGCCGTGCCGGCCGCGCTGCTGGCCCTTCTCGTGCAGGGCGGGTTCGATCTGGCAGAGCTCGCGGTGGTTCCAAAGGGGCTAAGGCTAAAGCCGGGAGAGTGAAGGAGCTAAGACCTTGATGTTCATAAGCATTCGGGCTTAAGGAGGTTCAGGAAAGAAAAACCAGTCATTTCTACTAAGCGGTACACCAAGGCAGGGGCATGGCTGACCCTGCCTTTTTTAGGGCTGTTCGAAAATGCTTGCTATCTCCTATGTGCAAAGTCAAGTTGGCAGGGTGCCCAGTATCCTTTCAACATCCAAGCCAGTCCCTCTCGGGCGGACCGCCATTAATTAATTCAGGTTATGGGATGGAGGCCGATGCAACTTAGCTTGCCAGAGTCCTAACTTATCGGTGAGCCTGGAAAAATTCCACGTTAGATTTGAATATCAGAACCGGGGCGAGTTGACCCAGGGAGAAGGTATCCGAACCTTTATAGGCTGGCGCCTCCGATGATGCACTAAATGTGTCGATATTTTCTGGATAGGTAGAATTTTCAGTGGGTTGATAAGTTTCTAGTGAGAGCAGGTTATCCACAATCCTGGTAAGCCGTCGGTCTTCTGCCCGAGCAACTAACGTCTGCGGCAAGACCCCGAGATCTGCTCCGGGGTAAAACGCCTCCTGCCCATCTCCCTGCCTCCCTTCGATCCACTGTTCTAACTCACCATGTGGATCGGTTTTCGGGGGGCAGGTCACTTGACCTGCATTTTGAAGTGATTACATTATTGATTAGTTTGAATTTGGAGGCAGTTACATGCAACAGGCTAAAATCGATCTAAAAAAGGCACAACAAGAGTCAATGGATCGCCCTCGATACCAGTATTCATGGTTAGCTCGATTCTTTTTCCGTATGATGGACGTAATTACCGGAAAGCAGGTTACTCTCGGCAAAGCCAAGCTTATTGAAACAC
>JBAQHL010000597.1:0-2745 GCA_049288295.1 Desulfobaccales bacterium | reverse complement strand
TGGCTGAATTTTTTAAAGCAGTGGGGACTGGGGGCCTGCCTGGCCGACGACATGGGGCTGGGAAAGACCGTGCAGACCCTGGCCCTGATTGCCCGGGAGCGACAGGCCGGCCACCCGGCGCCGGTTCTGCTGGTCTGCCCCACCTCCGTGGTGGGCAACTGGCAGAAGGAAGCGGCGCGTTTTACCCCCGATTTGCCGGTGTTGGGGCACCATGGCGTCACCCGCTCCAGGGGCAAGGCCCTGGCCAAACAGGTGAAGAAATACGCCATGGTCATCTCCAGTTACGCCCTGCTGCACCGGGATTTCGAGGTACTCAAAGAAATTCCCTGGTCCGGGGTGATCCTGGATGAGGCGCAAAACATAAAAAATCCGGAAACCAAGCAGGCCAGGGCGGCCCGGGCCTTGCCGGCGGGGTACCGCCTGGCTCTCACCGGCACGCCGGTGGAAAACAACGTGGGTGATCTGTGGTCCATCATGGAGTTTCTCAACCCCGGCTTCCTGGGTTCCCAAACCGCGTTCAAGCGTTCGTTTTTTATCCCCATCCAGGCCAACCGGGACCCCGAGGCCACCCAACGCTTACAGCGCCTGACCGGGCCGTTTATCCTGCGCCGGCTCAAGACCGACCCCAAGGTCATCACCGATTTGCCGGAAAAAAACGAAATGAAGGTCTTTTGCAATCTCACCAAGGAGCAGGCGTCGTTGTATGCCGCAGTGGTGGAAGAGGCGGCCCGGGCCCTGGATGGAGCCGACGGCATCCAGCGCAAAGGGGTCATCCTGGGCGTCCTCTCCAAGCTCAAGCAGGTCTGCAACCATCCCGCCCAGTTCCTGGCCGACAATTCCCCGGTGCCGGGACGCTCGGGGAAGCTGGCCCGCCTGACCGAGATGGCGGAGGAACTCCTCCAGGTCAAAGACCGGGCCTTGATTTTTACCCAATTTGCCGAGATGGGTAAGATTCTCCAGCGTCACCTCCAGGAAACCTTCGGCCAGGAGGCGCTCTTCCTTCATGGCGGGACCCCCAAGAAGCAGCGGGATGATATGGTGGAACGCTTCCAAGCCAATGGGAGCCGCCTGCCCCTGTTCATCCTGTCCCTGAAGGCCGGGGGCACCGGTCTGAACCTCACCGGGGCCAACCATGTCTTCCACTTTGACCGCTGGTGGAATCCCGCGGTGGAAAACCAGGCCACCGACCGGGCCTTTCGCATCGGCCAGACCAAAAATGTCCAGGTGCACAAATTCCTCTGCGTGGGCACCCTGGAGGAAAAGATCGACGAAATGATCGAAAGGAAAAAAGAAGTGGCCGAGCGGGTGGTGGGCGCCGGGGAGGGTTGGCTCACCGAACTTTCCACTGCAGAATTGAAAGACCTGATGGCACTGCGCCGGGAAGCCCTGGGAGACTGAGATGGGTTGGTGGCGTTACTATACCCCGAAACCCGCCCGGGAAGTAAAGGGGGGCATCAAGGCCCAATCCAGGCGCGGCGCCTTTGCCGCCAGTTGGTGGGGGCAACGCTGGATCAAGGTGCTGGAAGGCTTTGATATCGGCGAGCGCCTGAACCGGGGCCGCACCTATGCCCGCAAGGGCCAGGTCATGGATATCGAGATTGAAAAAGGCTCGGTGCGGGCCACGGTGCAGGGTTCCCGTTCCCGTCCCTACGAGGTGGAGGTGCGGTTCCGGCCCTTGTCACGGGCCCAGTGGTACCAGGTGGCGAAGGCCCTGGAACACCGGTTTGTTTCCCTGGCCCGGCTGCTGGCCGGAGAGATGCCGGAAGATATTGAAGAGGTTTTCAAGATTGCCAAAGTAAACCTTTTCCCCTACAAACTCCGGGACCTGGAAACCGATTGCTCCTGCCCCGATTGGTCCACCCCCTGCAAGCATACCGCCGCGGTTTTTTACCTCCTGGCGGAGGAATTCGACCGGGACCCCTTTCTCCTCTTTAAACTGCGGGGACTCGCCCGAGAGGAGCTTTTCGAACTGCTGGGTTACAGTCCCGCCGCAGCGCTTCCCGAGGCGGACCGCCCGGAACCGGTCCTGGAAGAGCCCCCTTTAGAACCCGCCGCGTTTTGGGACGGGGAGGAATTGCCCGGCGACCTGTTCGGTGAGGTCCGCCTCCCGGAAGTTACCGCCGCCCTGTCTAAAAGACTTGGCGGTTTCCCTTTTTGGCGAGGTAAGAGCCTGTTTCTGGAGGCCCTGGAACCGTTCTACCTCAAGGCTGCACCCCTGGGACTCGACGTCTTTTTGGGCCTCACCCAGGCCCCGGCAGAGGGGGCTCCCGCCCCGGTTAAACCTGTAAAGCAGTTCCCCAATAACGTCCTACCTCTCAAAAGGAAATCCCCGCCAGGGAAGCGGCAATCCAGAAAATCTGTTTCCAAGAAAAAAACCCCGAGAAAACCAGGAATTAAATAATCCTGGCATAGTTGAACCCTGGGTTGGAAATCAGGTTGGAAAAGTTTTTCCTGCCAACAAGAAAAGGCCCGATTATGGGCCTTAACTCCTTGAAATTGCTTGGCGGGCGATGGGCGACTCGAACGCCCGACCTTTGGTTCCGAAGACCCAAGGCTACAATTTACCTCCATTTCCCTGCCTCTACTAAAACATTATTCCTCCGTTTTATCGCCATATTGATAAAAAATGTTGGGAATAGTGTTGGGAGAAAATCCCTTTGGTTCACCCTGATTATCCTTTTGGTTCAGGGTGCAAGGAGAACAGGTCATGCCAGCCAAAGAACGGTTTAAGACCAGATACCCAGG
>JBAQHL010000596.1:0-3543 GCA_049288295.1 Desulfobaccales bacterium | reverse complement strand
CTCGCCCCACCCCATATCTCGGGAGCACAGGCGTCCCGCCTGTGGCACAGGCAAGATGCCTGTGCTCCCGGTGAGACGTGAGGGGGTTACGGTAGGACGGGCTTCCAGCCCGTCCAGGCACAGGTTGAAAGGCTGTGCCACCGGTCTTTGCATGGTTTTGAGAGAGCCGAAGGCTCATGAGCGACTGTCATGGGGATTTCCGGGGCGCCAGCTTTATGATCTTCCCCGGTCCCTTGCCGGGCGCCACGGGTTTTTCGGGCTCCGGCCAAGGTTTGGGGGGGACCAGGACAAGCTGCACCGGCCGGCCTCCCATGGTGAATTCCTGCCCCTGCAGGTGGTCGTTGTCCACAATCCACACCACGGTTTGGGGCGGTAAAGTCAGGATGAAAAGCTCCACCTGGTGCCAACCCCTCTTGACATCCGGGCTGATATCGTTTATGCGGGCATAAAAGGCAGGTTGTCGATCCAGGTGGACCAGCACCAGGTCGTTGATGGCAAGCATGGCGGCTCCTCCTGGCCATGGGATCAGGCAGTGACTAAGATAATTGATTTTTGGCTTCGCAGGAATGATTATTCTAACCAATAAATATCAGGAAACAACTATGGATGCGGTACAATTTATTGATCTTTCCAGGGAAATTCAAGAAGACTCCCGGGGCTTCAGTTTTTACCCCTTAAAGGGCCGATCCCAGGACCCGCAGCGGCTCCCCGAGGATTTTCACCTGGTGTCCATTGCCCCCAACCAGGTGCGGGGGCACCACCTTCACCCCGGACGCTGGGAGTGGCTCTATCCCTTCCACGGCACCGGCTATTTCATGTGGGAGCCCCGCCCCGGTGACCTGCGGGAACGGGTGGTCTCAGGCCGCCATCTTCTCATCCGCATTCCTCCGGGTGTGGCCCACGCCCTGCGCAACCCCGGCCCGGAGCCTCTTTACCTGTTGGCCTGGCGGGAGGGGGCCACGGAGGCCGCCGAGGACACCGTGCCTTACCGCGTGGGGTAGCCTCTTGGAAAAGAAATCTGGGCAGGAAAGCCCAATGGTGATTGCACGGGCATACTACCCGTGTCTGGATGGGCTGGAACCCCGTTTTCTCGGTTGAACGGGCTTCCAGCCCATTCTGACACAGGCGGGACGCCTGTGCTCCCGCTTTATGTAAGGGTTTAAGGGAGAGAGGAGAGGGGTTGCGACCCATGGCAACTCCCAAAACTATTTTCCACAATCTCAATCTCACTTCAGCAGATGTTGATTCCCCAGGTTGACCCGCTTGACTCCGGCTTCCAGGGCAACCTGGCGGGCCTTAAAGGCAAAATCCCGGGGGGTGGGGGGAAGGTCGCGGAGATAAAACTGGGGATAAAAGCCCAGGAGATTGTAAGGAATGTCAGGGTTGAGGGTGGCGATGTAGCGGGCCAGGCCGTAAATTTCCTCCAAATCTATATACCCGGGCACCATCAAGGTGCTGCCCATGAGAAGGGGCACCACCCGTCGCGCCTTGGCCCTTTCTGCCAGGACCGCAAAGTTCTTCAAGGTCTGGCTGTTGCTTACCCCGGTTAAGGCCTGATGAATCTCCGGGCTAAAAGCCTTCAGGTCGAATTTAATGATGCCGCCGTTTTTAAGGGAACTCTCCACCAGGGGCTTTAGCCAATTATCCTGCATGGCGCCGTTGGTTTCCCAGCAAATCCTGAGAAGACGTCCGGTCTTTTGAGCCTCAGCCACTGCCAGGCGGGAGGCGGCCAGGGCGTGGGGCAACTGGGGGGTGGGGTCGCCCCCGAAATAGCAGATGCAGGCAGTTTGGGGGTGCGCCGCCTGGGCCAACTCCGGGGCGCTGACCCGTTCCCTCCCGAAGGTGGATTTTTTGAAGGTCCAGTTCTGACAGAACAGGCAGTTAAAATTGCAGGCGTGATAGAAAACGGCAAGATTGGCGTAGCCCTCCTCAGGCCCATCGTTATACGCATAGACGGGGTAACCCCGCCCGGTTCCCCCCGGGCAGAAAAAGTCGGCCACGCAATTGGTGGGCAAGGGATCGTGATAGAAACTGAGCCCCGCTCCAGCCGGGTTCCCGCCCCGGAGCCGTCCCCCTTCAACCCGCCGGGCGCCGCAATACCCCACCCCTCCTTCGGAAATTTGACAGGCATGGAAACACAGGGTGCAGGTTTTGCCCTCGGGGTCCCGAGGCGGCTCCAGGGGCAGGTGAAAGGTCCGGCGGCTCTGGTAATGCAGTTCCTGGATGGCGGGCCAGACCTGGTGGAAGTGGCGCCGGATACAAGGGCCGCAAAATCCCAGGTGCGCGGAGATGGTGGGGCCTTGGTTCCCACAATGCCGGCACTGACCCATGATTTTTCAATCTCCCTGACAGGAGAGCTAAGTCCTTTTAACTCCCATTTTTCTCAAGTGAGCTTAGAACAAAGTTAGCTGCGGCTTTTTTTTGTCCATTCGTTCAAAATATTCCAGGGTGCGGCTGGTGGCCATCCGCCCCCTGGGGGTCCGTTTCAGGAAACCGGCCTGGATCAGGAAGGGTTCATACACATCTTCCAGGGTGTCCCGCTCCTCGCACAGCGAGGCAGACAGGGTGTCCAGCCCCACCGGCCCCCCGTCGTATTTCTCCACGATGGTGCGGAGAATCTGCCGGTCCATGCGGTCAAAGCCCAACTGGTCGATATCCAGGAGGTTCAGCCCGGCATCGGCCGCCTCCCGGGTGATTCTGCCGTCCCCGCGCACCTGGGCGTAGTCCCGCACCCTTTTGAGCAATCGGTTGGCAATCCTGGGGGTGCCCCGGGAGCGTCGGGCGATCTCCCGGGCCCCGTCGGGGTCAATCTCCAACCCCAGGACCTGGGCGGCCCGGGTGGTGATTTTGGCCAGCTCTTCCGGGGAATAAAATTCCAGGCGCAGAATAAGGCCGAAGCGGTCTCTCAGGGCCGGGGTGAGGAGTCCCGCCCTGGTGGTGGCCCCCACCAGCGTAAAGCGGGGAATGTCCAGCTTCACGGTGCGGGCCCCGGGGCCCTGGCCGATGACCAGGTCAAGGCGAAAATCCTCCATGGCGGGGTAGAGAATTTCTTCCACCACCGTGGGCAGGCGGTGCACTTCGTCGATGAAGAGCACATCCCGGGGTGAAAGACTCGTGAGAATGGCGGCCAGGTCCCCGGCCCGCTCAATCACCGGTCCGGAGGTAGCCTTCGCCGCCACGCCCAGTTCCTGGGCCAGGATAAAGGCCAGGGTGGTCTTGCCCAGGCCCGGCGGCCCATGCACCAGCACATGGTCCAGGGCCTCCCCCCGGGCCAGGGTGGCGGTGATGGCGATGGCCAGGTTGCGGCGCACCTCTTCCTGGCCCACGAAGTCATCAAGGCTGCGGGGTCGGAGTCCCAGCTCGAGGCCCACGTCATCAGGCCCCCGCCGGGGGTTTACCAGCCGCTCTTCCGGTTCCATCTGCCGCCACTTTACCTCAGCCCCTGCCACTTTGCAAGCCGTCTCCCCTTGGCCCTGCGTCATGGTTCTGATAGAATTTTGGGGGAGGGCCAGGGACCTGAGGTCCCTGCCCTCCCCCAAACCC
>JBAQHL010000595.1:0-3992 GCA_049288295.1 Desulfobaccales bacterium | reverse complement strand
CCCATGAACACCGCCAGGAATAAGGCCAAGGTTTTCTTAATGAAGAAGCTCATAGTTTTCTCCTTTAACGCAGAATTTTGGGACCCAACAATTTCCCCGTGGCCAACAGGATCGTCAGGCACACTGCGGAGGTCAGCACCACCAGAAACGCGGCCAGGCGGTCGTTTCCCGTTTGCACCGCGGTGTACACCGCCAGGGACAGGGTCTGGGTTTTGCCCGGGAGATTCCCCGCCACCATGAGGGTGGCGCCGAACTCACCCATGGCCCGGGCAAAGGCCAACATGGCCCCGGCCAACAAGCCCCGGCGGGCCAAAGGCAGGGAAATGCGCCAGAACACTGCGCCTTCCGACAACCCCAGGGTGCGCCCCACGTTTTCCAGTTCCTGGCTGACCTCCTCAAAGGCCGCGCGGGCGGCTTTAAAGATGAGGGGCAGGGAAACCACCGCCGCCGCCAGAACCGCGCCCTGCCAGGTGAAAATGAGGGTGACGCCGAAGGTGTCTTCCAGCCAGCGGCCCAACCATCCCTGGCGACCCACCAGCACCAGCAGGTAATAGCCGAGGACGGTGGGAGGGAGCACCAGAGGCAAGGTGGCCAGGGAGTCCAGCAACTCCCGGCCCCAAAACCTGCGGCGGGCCACCAGGTAGGCCAGGGGCACCCCCACCACAAAGGCCGCCAGGGTGGAAGCGCCGGCAACTTTCAAGGTCAGCGCCAAAGGTTCCAGGGGAAAATTGGCAATCATGTCCCTCTTTTATGCAAATAACATACCGTTATTCTTTCCATAACATAACCAAGATCATTCTGCACGACAATTCGAGACAACCTAACATATTGTCATTCATGGAAAAAAGCGGGTGGCGTCCGGGATTTTGGTCTGACGCCGGCACTTCCGGTCCGCCAGCCTTCCAGTCTCTGTCCAGGCATAATGCTAACATAAATGTAATTAGTAATTCTTAATTTCTTTCAATAATGTATACATATGTAAATTTAGCGAATTCATTTATTACATTTATGTATTTTTATCGCCCTATCCTGAATTCAGCCAGAGTTGGCTATTTTTTATATTCTTAATAATATCTTATAGATAAATATTCTCATCGGCTTTTGGCACATCTCGTGCTTATGCATATGGTCAAAATTCTGATTAGGGATGGGTGAGACTATGCGTAAGATAGCGATATATGGCAAAGGCGGCATCGGCAAATCCACCACCACACAAAACACCGTGGCAGGGCTGGCGGAAATGGGCCGCAAGGTCATGGTGGTGGGCTGCGACCCCAAGGCGGATTCCACCCGCCTCCTGTTGGGCTGGCTGGCCCAAAAGAGTGTTCTCGACACCCTGCGGGAAGAAGGGGAAGACGTGGACCTGGAGGACATCCGCCGCACCGGCTTTTCCGGAACGGTATGCGTGGAGTCCGGCGGACCGGAGCCCGGAGTGGGCTGCGCCGGCCGGGGCATCATCACCTCCATCAATCTGCTCGAGCAGCTGGGGGCCTATGCCGACAGCGAAAAACTGGATTACGCCTTCTATGATGTCCTGGGGGATGTGGTCTGCGGCGGTTTCGCCATGCCCATCCGGGAAGGCAAGGCCAAAGAGATCTACATTGTGGTCTCCGGCGAAATGATGGCCATGTATGCGGCCAACAACATCTGCAAGGGTATCGTCAAGTTCGCCGAAGCAGGCGGCGTGCGTCTGGGTGGCCTCATCTGCAACAGCCGCAAGGTGGATAATGAACTGGAGATGATCGAGGCCCTGGCCGCCAAGATGGGGACCCAGATGCTTCACTTTATCCCCCGGGACAATATGGTGCAACGGGCCGAGATCAACCGGAAGACCGTCATCGAATTTGATGCCAGCCATCCTCAGGCCGATGAATACCGGACCCTGGCTCGGAAGATGGAGGCCAACGAAATGCATGTGATCCCCAAGCCCATGACCACTGATGAACTGGAAAAGCTCCTCATCGACTATGGGCTGGCGGGCTAAAGGAGAATCAGGTGAATACCATCGCCGCAGTTTTACTCATGCTGTGGTTAACCGGCTGGACCCTGGCCTGTGTGCGGGCCGGGCTCAAGGCCAGATGCAGAGCGGCCGGCTCAGGCCCCCAGGGAAATTGCCGGGGCCCGGGCTCACCGATATCCAACTAATAAAACGGAGGAATGACCATGATTATGATCAGATCGGTGGTGCGGCCGGAAAAAGTGGATGCTGTCCTGGCCGCGCTCATGGAAGCTGGCTTCCCGGCAGTCACCAAGATGAGCGTGGTGGGCCGGGGGAAACAACGGGGCATCAAGATCGGCGAGATCACCTATGACGAAATCCCCAAGGAACTGCTCCTCACGGTAGTGCGGGAACAGGACAAGGATTTTGTGATTAAAACCGTTATCAAGGCGGCCCGCACCGGCGACAAGGGGGCCTACGGCGACGGCAAGATCTTCATCTCCCCGGTGGAAGAGGTTTACACCATCAGCTCCGGCATGAAGGAATCCCTGGACGGGGAACTGGAAGAGGTGGCGATATGAAAGAGATTATGGCCATCGTGCGCATCAACATGATGAACAAGACCAAGCATGCCCTGGCCGCCGCGGGCATCTCCTCCATCACCGCCCGGGACGCCCTGGGCCGGGGCAAGGGCCTGGTGGATATGACCCTCCTGGAAGGGGCCGAAAAGGGCTATGAAGAGGCCATTGCCCAACTGGGCCAGAGCCAGCGCCTCATCCCCAAGCGCATCTTTTTCGTGGTGGTGCCGGACCGGTTGGTGAAAAAAACCGTGCAGACCATCATCCAGGTGAACAAGACGGGCAAATCCGGGGATGGCAAAATATTTATCATGCGGGTGAGCGACGCCGTCCGGGTGAGGACGGGGGAGGCAGGCGACGCGGTTTTGGATGAACTGTGAGATACGTTTTCAGTTTTCAGTTTTCAGTTTTCAGTTTTCAGAAAGGACAACCGATCTTTCTCGTTCTCGAAAACTCAAAACTCGAAACTCCAAAGGAGAACAAACATGGCTACCAAGCCTGATGATGTGCATACCAACCTGGTCGACCTCGGCATTGAGGAAGTGAAAAAGGAGCTGCTGGAAAAGTACCCCACCAAGGTCGCCCGCAAACGAGCCAAGCAAATTGTGGTCAACCGGGTGGACCCGGAGGCGGGCGTGCCGGAGATCATGTCCAACGTACGCACCATCCCCGGCATCATCACCCAGAGGGGCTGCACCTACGCGGGATGTAAGGGCGTGGTCCTGGGCCCCACCCGGGACATCGTCAACATCACCCACGGACCCATCGGCTGCGGGTTCTACAGTTGGCTGACCAGGCGCAACCAAACCAGGCCCAACAGCCCTGAGGACCACAATTTCATGCCCTACTGCTTTTCCACGGACATGCAGGACGAGCAGATCATCTTCGGGGGCGAAAAAAAGCTGCGCCAGGCCATTCAGGAGGCCTATGACCTCTTCAAGCCCAAGGCCATCAGCATCTTTGCCACCTGCCCCGTGGGCCTGATCGGCGACGACGTTCACGCGGTGGCCCGGGAGATGAAAGAAAAGCTGGGGGTCAACGTCTTCGCCTTCAGTTGCGAGGGCTACAAGGGCGTGAGCCAGTCAGCCGGGCACCACATCGCCAACAACGGTATTTTCACCCACGTGGTGGGCCTGGACGACACGGAGCGGGAAGGCAAGTTCAAAATCAACATGCTGGGGGAATACAACATCGGCGGCGATGCCTTTGAGATCGAGCGGCTCCTGGAGGAGTGCGGCATCACCCTGATTTCCACCTTCAGCGGCAACTCCAGCTACGATTACTTTGCCAACTCCCACACCGCGGACTTGAACACCATCATGTGCCACCGATCCATCAACTACGTGGCGGAAATGATGGAGACCATGTTCGGTATCCCCTGGATAAAGATCAACTTTATCGGGGGCGAGGCCACGGCCAAGTCCTTGCGGAAGATCGCCGATTTCTTTGAGGATCCCGAACTGACGGCCCGGGTG
>JBAQHL010000594.1:0-9560 GCA_049288295.1 Desulfobaccales bacterium | reverse complement strand
AGATCCACCTGGGGCAAGCCCAGCACCCGCAGGTCTGAAAAGGTGATCCCTGACTCACCCAACATCTTGGTCAGGGTGTCGGTAAATTCCCGGGCCTTTTCCCCCCAGAGTTCTAAGGGGCTCATGCTCTGGACATAAGCCTGCCCCAGGAAGAAGACCAGGGACAGAGCGCCCAGCGCCGCTACGGCCAACAAAATACCCGAACCGTTCTGCCAGCCCCGCTGATGGCAAGCCGTCAGCACCAGGGCCATAAGCAGAATCATCCACAGGCCCAGGTTATTCTGAAATACCGTCAGGGCGGGGTTGAGCACCACCACCAATAAGGCGCCGGCCAGGGCCAGAAGGGCGGCCCCGCCGGTTCCCAGGCGCCAGCCCACCAGGAGAAGGGGCAGCGGCAGCCAGGTCCCCAAAAACAGGCTGGCCATGGGGCTGAGGCGTCCAAACAGGATGAGCGCCCACAGGGCCAACAGGGCGCTGGACCACAGGAGCCTCCGGCCGGCCAACAGTCTCCTCCCTAACGGCTCAGGTAGGCGGCGGGGATGGCACATAGGGCATCAACGCCAGGAGCCGGGACTGCTTGATGGCCCGGGTGAGGTGGCGCTGATGTCGAGCGCAATTCCCGGAAATGCGCCGGGGGATGATCTTCCCCCGCTCCGTGATGAACTGACGGAGGGTGCTGATGTCCTTGTAATCAATGAGCAGCTTGGAGTCCACGCAAAATCGACAGACTTTGCGCCGCACATAAAACTGTTTGCGTCTGCGTCGGGGTACTGCCGGCATGATCAGGCCTCCTTACCCGGTTCAACGGCGGGCTCGGGTGGGGCCGCTTCAGTCGCCGGAGTGGTGGTGGGTTCCGCTGCAGGGGGTTCGGCCGCCGGAGGGGGGGGAGCAGCCGCAGCAGCTGCGGCCGCTTCTGCTGCGACCCTTTCCTTCTCGGCCTTCAGCCTCGCCTGTTCCTGGGCTTTGGCGTCAATTTCGGCTTGCAGGGCCGCCAGATCAACCTGGTCGGCCTTCTTGGTGGTGAGATAGCGGATTACCCGGTCGTCAATGCGGTAGTTCCGCTCCAGTTCCTTCACCGTGCCGGGCAGGCCGGCAAAGTCGGCAATGATGTAAAAGCCCCTGAGGGCGCCCTCGATCTTGTAGGCCAGCTTGCGGCGGCCCCATTCCTCGACACCCACCACCGTGCCACCCTGGCCGCTGATGACCTTGGTGAACTTGTCGATGGTGGCTTTCACTTCCTCGTCCGGCAGGTCGCCATTGACCACCCAGACGGTCTCATACCTTCTCATTGATCCTCCTCACGGATTTTTAGCCCTGGGATTTCACCCAGAGCAAGGAGAATAAAAAGAATGTTTACCAGAAATAAAGATTGCTGTCAACGGCAGCCGGAGTTCAAAGCTTACTCCCTTCTCAGGTTTTATCCTGGCTCCGGCGCAGAAGATGCTGGAAATAGTCGAGCCGGTTGGCATAGGTTCCAGTGTTTCCCTGGATGAAAGCAGAATTGGGCCACACCTTGGCCTTTATATAGGCGGGCCACTCCTTGACCGGCAGGTTGCGGCAGACGCTTGTCAGGAATCCCACCAGCAGGCTGCCCTCCTGCCGCCGCAGAATGAGCTTCTCGGACCAGCCCGGGGTATAGTGGGAGAGCTTTCCCAAAACAAATTCAGGCACTGTCCGCGGCCGCAGTTTTGCCATTTCCCGCAAAACCCAGGACAAAGCCCCCTCAATATGAAAGACTGCGGCATCTTCCAGAAACAGCTCCCAATCCAGGGGTAAAAGGCGCAGGGCCCGGTCCAGGTCCACCAGTTTCATGATGGGGGCCTGCTCCAACTCCTCCAGGGTATTAAGACAGAGGCTCATGAGCAGGTGCTCCGGACAGAGAACCAACCAGGGTACGCCTGGTATTGCCCCTGCCGTGGCCTTCGCCCGCAGGGCCGCATAGGGCAGACGGTAAAAGGCGCCCATCTTGCGGATTTCCCAGTGGAGGTCTATAAAAACTTTGTCATACCTGGTGCAGTAATGCATTTCCTCCCACATGAAGCGGGCGTTGAAGTTCGGACCGCGGTCAATATCCCGGGGCAGGAGGAGATATCCCAGTTTTTTCAGGATAATGCGGACCTTGTCCAGGTCGGCCGGGGGTATGAGGACATCTACATCGCCCATGGGCCGGGAGACCGGGTCATCATACAGGCGGTAGCGGATATCCCCGCCTTTCAGCACAATGGCCTCCACCTGCGCCTCAGCCAGCGCGGTCATGAGGAGGTTGGTCTCCTTTTCCTGGATTTTCCAGCCCCGCAGTCCTGCCAAATAATCCCGGCGCAGCTCCGTCAGCAAGGGCACATCCCCCACTTCCTGGCGGGGGAACTGGGCCAAGGTCTGGTAAAGGAAACAGGTGAGCCGCTGTTCACGGAGGGTCTCGAGGAAGCCGGGCGAGTTGGCCTGTCGGGTGAACTGAAGCACCGCCCGCAGCCGGACCTCAGGGTCGGCCGACCCCAGGTCCAGCGCCGGGGGGATGAGGGGATGAGCTAAGAGCATGCCGGAGACTGCGGAAATATTGCGATCTGCGAGGAGGCTACTGCACAACCGTAAAAGCGGTGGTGCGCTCGGCACTGCCAACGCTGCTCATTACCCGGTTGTTGACAGTGTAAGGTCCCGGCGGGGCATTGCGGGGGACGGTGAAACCCACCCGGTCCTGGAAGGTGCCGTTTTGGTTCGTCACCTGCACCGAATGGGGCTGCGCCACCGGACGCCCGTTCTGGCTGACCTCCCGGACCAGGGTGACCTGGGTGGGGGTGTTGTCCGGGGTGAGGATGGTGTAGGTCATGGCCATATTCACGGTTTGGCCGGGCCGCACTGTGGCAGGCGCGGCTGTGGCGTCGCTGACGTTCACCATGGCCCCGCCGCCCGAACCGTAATTAAATTGCTGGGCCGCGGCCTGCCGGTTGCGGATCTGCTGATTCTGGTGGCGGGCGTACAAGGCCCCGGCTGTGCCCCCGGCAATGGCGCCGGTGGCCGCGCCCACCCAGGCCCCCGTGGCCGGGGAGCCGGTGGCCGCACCGATGATGGAGCCGATGGCCGCGCCGGCCACCGCGCCGCCGGCCGCACCCGCCGCGGTGGACCGGGCCGGATCATAAGTGCCGCTGCTGGTGGCGCAGCTTAACAACGATATACTCAAAAGCAAAATCACCGCTACTGCCAGAATCTTATGGTTTTTCATGGTCTTCCTCCTTCAGGTCATTCCTGTTGCGGTCAGCCTCAAACCGGCCCCTTATCTCAAACTTCCCGGCCCACATCCTGGCGAATGCGGTCCAGGATGCCGTTAATAAAGGCCCCGGATTCCTCGCTGCCGTAGCGTTTGGCCAGTTCCACGGCCTCGTTGATCACCACCTTGGCCGGGATGGCCGGCTCATGCAAAAGTTCATAAAGAGCCAGCCGGAGCAGGTTGCGGTCCACTGCGGCCATGCGCTCCAGGCGCCAGTGCTCCGATTTTTGCCGGATGAGGGCGTCCAGTTCCTCCTGGTGAGCCGCCACCCCTTCCACCAGATTCACCAGGTAGTCCGGCACCTGGCCCTTGTTCTCAAAATGCCGGTAAAAGCGAATGGCCCCTCCCTGCCGGTGACCCACATACTCGGCCTCGTACAAGAGCTGTAAAGCCCATTCCCGGCAGCGGCTGCGGGAGATGGCCGCCACAAAGGTCAGTTCCCCATGCCCTTGAGCAGGTTGACCATTTCCAGGGCCGATTCCGCCGCGGCGTAGCCCTTGTTGCCCGCTTTGCTGCCGGCCCGCTCCACCGCCTGCTCCAGGGTGTCGGTGGTGAGCACCCCGAACAGAATGGGGACGCCGCTTTCCAGGGAGACCGTGGCGATGCCCTTGCTCACTTCGGCGGCCACATAGTCAAAATGGGGGGTTGAACCCCGAATCACTGCACCCAGGCAGATTATGGCGTCGACAGCCTTGCCCTGCACCAGCTTTTTGGCGGCCAGGGGGATCTCCCAGGCGCCGGGGACCCGCACCAGGGTGAGGCCGCTGTCCGCCACCCCGTGCCGCTTCAGGCAATCCAGGGCTCCCTCCAGAAGGCGTTCAGTAATAAAGGAGTTGAAGCGGCTCACCACCAGGGCGATTTTCAGACCTTCGCCGATTAACTTCCCTTCCAGAACATTCATCGGCCATACCTCACACTAATTTTAACATGTGGCCCAGCTTCAGGCACTTGGTCTTGAGATAATTGCGGTTCACCCGGTTGGGGGGAATTTCCAGGGGGACTCTTTCCACCACCTGGAGGCCGTAGCCTTCCAGGCCGATGATCTTCTTGGGGTTGTTGGTCATAAGACGCATCTTGCGGACCCCCAGGTCCCGGAGAATCTGGGCGCCGATGCCATAATCCCGCAGGTCGGCCTTGAACCCCAGGGCTTCGTTGGCCTCCACCGTGTCGGCCCCTTTGTCCTGCAGGGCATAGGCCCTGATCTTGTTCAAAAGGCCAATGCCGCGGCCCTCCTGGTTCATATAGAGGATTATCCCCTTGCCCTCTTCCTCCACCCGGGCCATGGCCGACTCCAGCTGGTCGCCGCAGTCGCAGCGCAGGGAGTGGAAGACGTCCCCGGTGAGGCACTCGGAATGCACCCGGACCAGCGTGGGTTCCTCCGCAGAGATTTCCCCTTTTACCAGGGCAATATGCTGATGGTCATCGATATCGTTGTCATAGCCGTACACGGTGAAATCGCCGTAATAGGTGGGGAGCTTGGCTGCAGCCTGCCGGTGCACAAAGGATTCGTTTTTCAAGCGGTAGGCCACCAGATCGGCGATGGTGGCGATTTTCAGGTCATGCTCAACGGCAAACTTCTCCAGGTCCGACATGCGGGCCATGGTGCCGTCGTCGTTCATAATTTCGCAGATCACCCCGGCGGATTTGAGCCCGGCCATACGGGCCAGGTCCATGGAGCCCTCGGTTTGGCCGGTGCGCACCAGCACGCCGCCTTCCCTGGCCCTCAGCGGGAAAATGTGTCCCGGGCTTACCAGGTCGTCGGGCTGGGCCTTATCCGCCATGGCCGCGAGGATAGTGGTGGCCCGGTCCGCCGCGGAAATGCCGGTGGTCACGCCCCGGCGGGCCTCGATAGATACCAGAAACGCGGTCTGGTAAGGAGACTGGTTGTCCCGCACCATGGGCCTGAGTTGCAGCTTTTCCACCAAATCCGGGGCCAGGGCCAGGCAAATGAGGCCACGGCCGTAGCGGGCCATGAAGTTTATGGCCTCGGGGGTGACCATTTCGGCGGCCATGGCCAGGTCGCCTTCGTTTTCCCGGTCTTCGTCATCCACCAGGATGATCATCTTCCCCTGGCGAATGTCTTGAATAACGTCTTCTATGGATGCCAACGCCATGGAATTCAGCGCCTCCAGGTTCAAAAAATCTTGGGTCTGTCCGGATGTGCTCAGGGCGTCAGGAGAAAAAAAGGCTGGGCGTGATGGTGATCATTTATCAGGATTGCCGCCTCGGGCTTGCACCCCTGCCGACTGTCTTCCGGTCAATCAATTCTGCATTTAGTTATAATACCTTACCCGGCCCGCCGCAACCAGGGATATTTTTTTAGGTAAACCCGTGGCGCTCCAGAAATTCCGCAGTCAGGCGCGACTTGGCCGGCAGGTGCGGCCCCAGGAGTTTGGCCACGTACTTGCCGATGATGTCCGTTTCCAGGTTGACCCGGTCCCCTACCTTGAGGTCCGGCAGGGTGGAGTCCTTGGCCGTGAAGGGGATAATATTGAGCGTAAAGGTGTGGTCCCCAACGGCGTTCACCGTCAGGGAGACGCCGTCCACGGCGATGGAGCCCTTCTCAATGACCAGGGGCGCCAGGGGTGGGGGGAGTTCAAAGGTGAGTCCCAGGTGGTCCGGGCCTTGCCGGCGTTCCCTGAGGATGCCCAGGCCGTCCACGTGGCCGGTGACCAGGTGCCCGCCCAGGCGGTCCCCCAGGCGCAGGGCCCGTTCCAGGTTGACCCGGTCCCCTACTTTTTTCTGGGATAAGGTGCTGCGGGCCAGGGTTTCGGGGGAAACGTCCACCTGGAAAGCCCGGCCCCGCACCGCCACCACCGTGAGGCAGGCCCCGGACACGGCCACGGATTCCCCCAGGGCCAGCTCAGCCACCGGGAAGGGCGGCGCCACGGCCAGGCGCAGACCTTCCGCCAGGGGCCTTGATTCGGTGATTTCTCCCACGCCCTCCACGAGTCCGGTGAACATTTTATTATCCCATTAAATTACTTGGGCCAAGGCATGAGCCCTTGATCTCTTGAAAAAAATCTTTAGCAGTCAGCGGTCAGCAGATAGTATTGATGGCATCGTAAAAAGTCAGAAAAGTTGAGGCATCCTATCAAAGGTACTCTTACCGATGCTGCTTATCTCATTGATATTTCCCCCCTTGGGGGAGAGGGTTGGGGTGAGGGGGAAAATGGACTTTTTTTTCGAGTCCATTCAGTATTCAAAAAGAAACTAACTGCTAACTGCTAACTGCTAACTGCTTCCCTCACGCCACCGTCACCTCCGGGCACAGGTACACATCCTGGATGGCATTCAGCAGCGTAACTCCTTCCTTCATGGACCGCTGGAAGGCCTTGCGGCCGGAAATCAGGCCCGTGCCCCCGGCCCTTTTATTGATCACCGCGGTGCGCACCGCTTCGGCCAGGTCGTTGGCCCCGGAAGCGCCGCCGGAATTGATGAGCCCGGCCCGGCCCATGAAGCAGTTGGCCACCTGGTAGCGGGTCATGTCAATGGGGTGGGTGCCCGCCAGTTCCGAGTAGACCCGGGGATGGGTGTGGCCGAAGCTGATGACATTATAACCCCCGTTCACCGTGGGCTGCTTCTGTTTGATGAGGTCGGCCTCGATGGTCACCCCCAGATAGTTGGCCTGGCCGGTCAGATCCGCGGCCGTATGAAAATCCTTGGCCGGGGTTTTAAAGGCCGGGTTCCTCAGATAGCACCAGAGAATGGTGACCAGACCCAGTTCATGGGCCTTTTCGAAGGCCTGGCTGATTTCCTGGATCTGGCGGCGGCAGTCCGGGGAGCCGAAATACACCGTGGCCCCCACCGCGGCGGCGCCCATCCAGAAAGCCTGCTCCACCCGGGCGAACATGGTCTGGTCGTGGATGGCCGGATAGGTCAAGAGCTCATTGTGGTTGATTTTTACGATAAAGGGGATCTTGTGGGCGTATTTCCGGGCCACGGCGCCCAGGACCCCCAGGGTGGAGGCCACGGCGCTGCAGCCTCCCTCGATGGCCAGTTTGACGATATTTTCCGGGTCAAAGTAAATGGAGTTGGGGGCAAAGGAGGCCGCGGCGGAATGCTCCACCCCTTGGTCCACCGGCAGGACGGCGAGATAGCCCGTACCCGCCAGGCGCCCGTGGTTAAACATGGCGGCCAGCGACCGCAGCACTCCGATGGGCCGGTCGCTCCCCACCCATACCCGGTCGATAAAATCCGGCCCGGGGAGGTGCAGGTTGTCCTTGAGGAAGCCCTTGCACTGGTAACTCAGGAGATCCTCGGCTTCGGGGCCCAACAGTGTCTGAATCTTCTTGAACATGTGATCACCTCTGTTACGAAAAGTTTTGAGCTTCGAGCCGTAGGGTGCATCTTACGAACCATGATTTCTGGCTTTGGCGGCCAGGGACGCCCGCCCTACCGACTTTTTCATTGTTTGTGGGTAGTCCTAAGGTCCATGAGAAACTGTTAAGAAACGGTCATGGCCCGATTGGGGCCTCCACATGTATGAAAATCTTTCGCAGGGGCTTGATTCATCAAGCCCATAGGGCGCAATGCCTTGCGCCCCTACGGGGTTTTTCACGGTAAAAGTTCAAGCGCCTCAATTTCCCTCAACCATACCTGGGACCGGTAGGACGGGCTTCCAGTCATATCCCGGGAGCACAAGCGTCCCGCCTGTGCCACAGGCAAGATGCCTGTGCTTCCGGAGAGACGTGGTGGTTACGGTAGGACGGGCTTCCAGCCTGTCCAGGCGCAGGTTGAAAACCTGCGCCACCAGAGTTTTCTCTGCAAGGTTGTGAGCTGCCAGAACCTGAGCCAGCCATACCCCCAAAGATTCACGGCGGCAGTGCCTGTTACCTGTAAGCGCGTCTTAAACGCCAATTCTGGTGCGTGAAACGCACCCTAGGCAATATTGTTCATTGGCGGGCATTGTCCGCTTTACACCCTTCTTTTGGCCTTGTCTGTCATAAGATTCAGAGCCACCTGCGCGGCCCGCCGGGAAGCCCCATGCGGCCCCAATCTTTCCAGTACTCTTGCCAGCCCCTGACGCAAATTCTCCAAACGAGGAGGCTGCTGCACCCAGCCGAGCACTTCCCGGGCCAGGTTTTCGGGAGTCAGGTCATCCTGGATGAGTTCCGGAAAAAGCCCCTCCCCGGCCAAGAGATTGGCCATGCCGATGTGGTCCACCCGGATGAGAAGTTTGGCCACCTGAAAGGTCAGGGGCGCCAACCGGTAAATAATGACCGTGGGTGTTCCCGCCAGGGCCGCCTCCACCGTCACGGTGCCGCTGGCCACCACCGCTACGTGCGCGGCCTTGAGCGCAGCGTAGGCCTGGCCGGTGATAATTTTGAGGGGAGGGCCGGGGGAATTTTGATCCACCTTTTTATTCCCAGACTCTTTTTGCAACCCCCCGCTACGATTTTCCGGTAGCACGGGTATCCTGCCCGTGCCGTCCGGGCTGGAAGCCCGGGCTATCGTTTCCTTGTGAATTGAATGAGATACGGAATGTATGTGAGGGCAGGGGACGGTGCTCCCTGGCCCTCCCCCCAAAAAACTCGCGACCATCTCCTCCACCAGTTCTCTGGGCGCAGTGGAGGCCAGGGGCAGGAGGAACTGCACCTCGGGGATGGCTTGCCGGACAAGTTGGGCGGCCGCCAGCATGGTGGGGAGGTGGCGCTCGATTTCGCTCCCCCGGCTCCCCGGCAGGAGGGCCAGGGTGAAGCGGCGGGGGTCCAGACCCCAGTCCCTGAGAATACTTTCACGGGGCGGCAGGTCCGGAAGCGTTTCCATGAAGGGGTGTCCCACGAAGGTCACCGGCACGCCGTGCTGCCGGTAAAATTCTTCTTCAAAGGGAAAAATCACCACCATGCGGGCAACAAAGCGGGCGATGGTGCGCACCCGCCGGCGGCGCCAGGCCCAGACCTGGGGGCTGATGTAGTACATCACCGGCACCCCCTGCCACTTACAGAGGCGGGCCACCAGAAAATTGAAGTCGGGAAAATCTATGAGGATGGCCAGGGCCGGGCGGTCCGTTCTCAGGGTCCGGCTGATCTCCCGCAAGGCGTGGATCAATGCCGGCAACCGGCCCGCCACTTCGGTGAGGCCGACCACCGCCAGGTCTGCCGCCCGGGCCAGGAGTTTCACCCCCTGGGCTGCCAGGGCTTCGCCGCCGATGCCCGTGAATTGAACGCCTGGGAGCAGGTCCCGGATTTCTCCCACCAACCGCGCTCCGTGGGCGTCACCGGAGGCTTCGCCGGCCACTATTAGGATGGTGAAAGGATAATCCGGGGGAGGGGCCAGGGGCCGCGGGCCCCTGCCC
>JBAQHL010000593.1:0-1716 GCA_049288295.1 Desulfobaccales bacterium | reverse complement strand
TTATGGCAGTCCGTCTTGAGATCGGCTGGCGTCCGGAGCTCAGCGACGCCGAAGGGGAGGCCTTGCGCCGTCAGGCCCAGGAATATATCGGCCTGGCGCTTCAGCGGGTTCAGGTTCTCCGGGTGCTCACCCTGGACATGGATTTGACCCTCCCGGAGTTGGAGGCCATTCGCACCGAGGTTTTCACCAATCCCGTCACCCAGGTTTCCAGTTTCAAGCCCCTGGCCCGGGAATTTGACTGGGCTCTCTGGGTAGGCTTTAAACCAGGCGTGCGGGACAATGCCGGGGCCACCGCCCGGGAGGCCATCGAGGCCTTTTGGGGACGAGCCCTCCCTCCGGAGGCCGCAGTCTACACCTCCAAGCTCTTTCTCCTTTTTTCCCCGGAACTCAGCCGGGATCAGGCGGCCAGGCTGGCCCGGGAGTTGCTGGCCAACGATCTCATTCAGGAATTTCGCCTGTTTTCCCGGGAAGACTGGAACCAGGAGGAAGGTGTGGGGCTCATTCTCCCCCGGGTGCACCTGGCCCACCAACCCGAGGTGGCCGTCTTTCCCATTGACTCCCTGGAAACCCTCCGCCGTTTGGGCATCGAACGCCACCTCTATCTGCGGGATCAGGACCTGCCCGTCATTATGGAGTATTTCACCAGGCCCGCAGTGCTGGCCCGCCGGGCAAAGATCGGCCTGGGGGCCCCCACCGACGTGGAGCTGGAATACCTGGCCCAGGCCAGGAGCGACCACTGCAACCACAACACCTTCCGGGGCCGCTTTGTTTATCGGGATTTGTCCGCGGGCGAAGGCCTTACCCTCAACAATCCCTTCAAGGTGTGCATCGAGGCCCCCACCCAGGAGATTGCCAGTCGCAAACCCTGGGTGGTCTCAGTCCTGAAGGACAATGCCGGGGTGGGGCAGTTTGATGATAATTCTTGTTTTGTCATAAAAGGAGAAACACACAATTCTCCATCAAATTTAGAGGCTTACGGCGGCTCCCTCACCGGCATAGTGGGTGTATACCGGGATCCCCTGGGCACCGGCCGGGGCTCCCGGCTCATTGCCGGCCTCTATGGCTTTTGCGTGGGCCCCCGGGACTATGCCGGTCCGCTGCGCCCCCGGCTCCACCCCCGCCGGCTTCTGGACGGCGTCATCGAGGGCGTAAAAGATGGGGGCAACAAAAGCGGCGTCCCCACCATCAACGGCGCCCTCTATTTTGATCAAAGCTACCTGGGGAAATGCCTGGTGTTTGTGGGAGCCCTCGGGTTGATGCCCAAAGAGGTGGCAAAAGAGTCAGGAGCCCGCAAAATGGCCCGCCCCGGTGATCTTGTGCTCACCTGCGGCGGCCGGGTGGGCATGGACGGCATTCACGGGGTCACGGCCTCCTCGGAAGTCTCCAGCCCCGGCACTCCGGCAGGTCACGTCCAGATCGGCGATCCCTACACCCAGAAGAAGATGCACGATTTTTTGCTGGAGGCGAGGGACCTGGGGTACATCAACTTTATCACCGACTGCGGCGGCGGCGGGCTGTCCTCCGCGGTGGGGGAATCGGCCCAGCAGGCCGGCGGCGTTGAGGTCTGGCTGGAAAAAATCCCCCTGAAATACGCCGGCCTGGATCCCTGGGAAATCTGGGTGTCCGAATCCCAGGAGCGCATGGTGGTGGGGCTCGACCCCGGAAATCGGGAACCCTTTGAGAGCCTGGCCCGGCGCCACGAAGTGGAGGTGAGCG
>JBAQHL010000592.1:0-1790 GCA_049288295.1 Desulfobaccales bacterium | reverse complement strand
GATAAATCCGGCTACCGCCGCTTTCGCATCCGGGAGGTGGCCGGGCAGGACGATTATGCCATGCTCCAGGAGGTGGTGCGGCGGCATTACGGCAAGGAGGGGCAGGTCTTGCCAGACCTTTTGGTGGTGGACGGCGGCAAGGGCCAACTGGGGGTGGTCCTGGAGGCCCTTAAAGACCTGGGACTGGCGGAGATGCCCGTGGTGGGGCTGGCCAAGGCGGCTGAACAGGGGGGCCGGGAGGTTCCGGACCGGCTTTTCCTGCCGGGGCGCAAGAACCCCAAGATATTGCCGGCTTCCAGCCCGGGCTGGCTTTTGCTTTTGAGGATCAGGGACGAGGCCCACCGCTTCGCCATCACCTACCATCGCCGCCGGGCCCGGAAAGAACTGGTGGCTTCGGCCCTGGGCCAGGTGCCGGGTATGGGGCCGGTGCGCCAGAAGCGCTTGTTGCGGCAATACACTGACCTGGAGGAACTGATGGCGGCAAGTGTTGAAGAACTGCGGGCCAGGGGCCGTTTGCCCCTGAAGGTGGCGCAAGATCTGAAAGATTGGCTGAACGAACTGGAAAAAAACAGACTGTCAGGACTACCCGAGTTGAACAGGAAAGAATGAAGGCATGATACGGATAAGTTACTGTCTTGAAAAGTTTCGAGTTTTGAGGTTCGAGCTGTAGGGTGCGTTTTGCGCACCATTCCTCATACCCCCTCTCCACCCGCTGGCGGGGGGAGAGGGCTGGGGTGAGGGGGGGAACTTTTGCATAATGCCGGGGGAGCAAAGAGCCATAGAGCCCTAACGCCGCAGGGTGGGAAATCGCAGCGCCTCCCGTCTTCAGGTGCTCGGCGCAACCGGCTGGCGGACAGTTTGGGCCGCCGACCATATCTGGAACCGGTAGCACGGGCATCCTGCCCGTGCCGGGACGGGCTGGAAGCCTGTCCTACCGCGCTTTGGCAAGGGGCGCATGTTAAGGTGCACACTGTTCCCATCAACAGTTCATGAAGGATGTGCACCGCGCACCATTAACAGGTTGACGGGCAGGGACGCCCGCGCTACCGAATTTTTCATCAGTTACGGGTGAGAGAAGGGCAAGCAACTGCTCCGAAAAGTTCCCCAGGGGTGGCACAGGCTTTCCAGCCTGTGGGGATTCTTGATGCGGGCATAGAGGCCCGCCCTACCGACCCTTTTGTCATTTATGGGTGACCAAAGGCTCATGGATAACTGTTTTGAAAAATTCTTAAAGGGCGGCCCGTGGCCGCCGCATCCGGCGTGCACGGCACGCCCTATAACTTTGTTTTTCAATCCCCTTTCAAGAAACCTTTGTCCTGGATGGAGCACAGGCATCTTGCCTGTGGGGCACGGGCGGGATGCCGGCGGGACGCCTGTGGTCCCAACATATTGGAATGACTAAATGAAAAAATGGCTGGCAGTCTTGCTGGTGCTCTTGTTATATGCTGTGCCCTTTTATCAGGAGTATTGGTGCGACCCCCGGCAAAAATGGACTAACCTCAGGATCACTGATCCCTTTCCCCTTCAAGCTGCCAGCGGCGACCCCCCCTATTTTGCCGAACAGTTTGTGAATCCGGCCCAACCGGGAGTGGCCTGCCACGTGTCCTCCATCGCCGCGGCCGGGAAAGACAAGTTAATCTGCACCTGGTATGCCGGCTCCAGGGAAGGGGCCCTCGATGTGGCCATTTACGCGGCGTTTTTTCATCAAGGCGCCGGCATCTGGACTGAACCCCGGGTATTGGTGAACCCGCGCCAAAGCTCTCATGAGTTGCGGCGCTGGGTGCGAAAGG
>JBAQHL010000591.1:0-9737 GCA_049288295.1 Desulfobaccales bacterium | reverse complement strand
GGGCAACCTTGTGCCGGTTCGAATCGGACTCGATGATTGCAATAGGGGGTGGGATTCGAACCTACCCCATTTTGTGCCCTTAAAAAAAGGCCCTTTTCAGGCCATCTTTTTTCGCCGCCAAAAGAACCCCGGGGACGGTCTGGGGACAGGGGTTGGCTGTGCAGAAACTCATGGACAGTTTACGGACAAGGTTTTGGGCGGAGTTTTAGAAAATAAGTCAATAAAATCAATAAGATTTTGGCGGAAGTGCATGGGAATCGAACCCACCTACCCCCTTATTCAGAAGGTACACCGGATTTGAAGTCCGGGGGCCCCACCAGTGAGCCTGGCACTTCCGCTGTTCCATTAAATGTAGATTATGACAGGATGCCTGTCAACCGCAGGAAGTGTCGGCTTTAGACGGGAATCAACCCCCTGATCTCTTCCAAAATCTGTCCTGAAAAAGTGTAGGACGCGTACTGCGCACCAGGGACGCGGGCGGGGACGCCCACCCCCTATCAACTGTTCATTTTTTGCGGCTGAGCCCAAGTCTCATGAGCGACTGCTCCGAAAAGTTCCTTAATTCTCCCTCTCCCCCCAGCAGCAGTTTCGTCTGCCGGACAGAAAAAGGCCAGGGGGCAATGAGCACAACTTGCTCCCCCTGGCCTCGATGGCTTGATTGACTAACGGGTTTCGTTAAGCCGTGGTTGGCTCGTAGTAGGCTACCCCGTCGCTCCACCAGGTAAGCTTGTATCTTTCGCCTTTGAGATTAATGTAGGGGCGGACCCATAAAATAACCCGCTCCACCAGTCTGCCGTGGAATGGATGGGGCAGCACAGCTACCACCAGCTTGCCCATATCCTGTTCTGCTCCTGTCATATCGTGACCGTATTCATTAAGCATTGCATCACCTTTTTTCCCCCCAGCCCTTGAAGCAGTTTCGCTTTTCCCGGGCAAGTCCATCTCACCCGGTAACTAACTGCCCAAATCAGGGCGGGGCTTAAGCTCTCTTTGGTAAATTTGTGAGACTTAATGCAAAGTCATATGTTAAATATAATTCCTCTGCCAGGAATATCAACTATCCTCGCATTTTTTCCCAGACCGCCGCAACCGCCGAATCGGGGAATGGTTATCAGCCCTTAACGCAGATGCATTGCAAGTGAAAGAGAATTGAGGTAATTTTTGATACCTATGAGCCTTGTTGCCAACCTAAACCCTCTGCTGCGCATTCAAAACCTTAAGGTTCACTACGGCGCGGCCCAGGCCCTTTTTGGCATCGACCTGTCAGTGGCCAGAGGGGAGACCGTGGCCCTGGTGGGGGCCAACGGCGCCGGCAAATCAAGCCTTTTGAAAGCCGTCCTGGGTCTGGCGCCGGTTGCCGGCGGGTCCATTTATCTGGACGGCATAGAGGTGACAGGCTCAAGCCCCGCGGCCATGACCTCCCGGGGGGTGGCTCTCTGCCCCGAGGGCCGGGAGATGTTCGGGGACCTCACGGTCCTGGAAAACCTGGATCTGGGGGCCATGGCTTTAAAGGTGGACAGGGGGGAGCGGGAGGTGCGCCTGGAGGAAGTCCTGGCCCGCTTTCCCCGCTTAAAAGAGCGCCTCCGCCAACCCACGGCCACCCTGTCGGGGGGCGAGCAGCAGATGGTGGCCATCGGCCGGTCCCTCATGGCCAGGCCCCGCCTGTTGCTGCTGGATGAACCGAGCCTGGGGCTGGCCCCCCTCATCGCCGATGAAATCTTCGACATTATTCACCAGCTTTCCCGGGCCGGGGTGACCATCCTCCTGGTGGAGCAAAACGCCGCCCGGGCCCTCACCGCCTCAAGCTCGGCCTATCTTCTGGCCAACGGCCGGATCGTGACTTCAGGGAAGAGTGAAAAACTCCTGGTGGACAGAGACCTGCGCCGGGCTTTTTTGGGCGCGGCCACAGCCCACAATCCGGCCGCCAGCCGCCTGGGCGGCGCCGGCCTCACTAATATTCGACTGGAAAAGCCCAACATGAGCAGAAAAACCTTCATGCCCCCTTTTAAGACCCCAGAGGAACTGGCGGAACACCAACTCAACGGCCTCACGTGGACCCTGCGCCACGCCTACGAAGGCTCGAGCTTCTACCGGGAAAAGCTGGACGCGGCCGGGGTGCGCCCCGGCGATATCCGCTCCCTTGAAGATTTATCGAGGCTTCCTTTCACTACCGGGGAGGACATTCGGGATACCTACCCCTTCCCCTTAAGGGCCGTGCCTTTCGAGCAAATTGTCCGCATCCATTCCTCCAGCGGCACCACGGGCAAGCGCAAGATCCTGTGCTACACCCAAAAAGACGTGGACGACTGGGCCCATTTTTTCGCCCGCTGCTACGAGATGGCCGGAGTCAATCACCTGGACCGGGTGCAGATTGCGGTGGGCTACGGCCTGTGGACCGCGGGCGTGGGCTTCCAGGCCGGGGTCGAAAGACTGGGGGCCATGGCCGTGCCCGTGGGGCCGGGAAACCTGGCCCTGCAACTCGAATTCCTGGTGGATTTACAGTCCACCGTGTTCTGCTGCACAGCCAGCATGGGGCTCCTGTTGGCCGAAGAGATCCACAAGCGGGGTCTGGCGGACAAGATCAACGTGCGCAAAATTATTTACGGCTCGGAGCGCTCCAGCGTCTCCATGCGCAAGAAAATCTCCGAGCTGTTCGGCGGGGTGGAAATCTTTGATATTCCGGGGCTTACTGAACTCTACGGGCCGGGAACGGGCATTGAGTGCCCCCATCACGACTGCATCCACTACTGGGCGGATTACTACATCCTGGAAATTGTCGACCCGGACACCCTGACACCCCTGCCGGACGGGGAGTGGGGCGAGATGGTGGTCACCACCCTGGCCAAGGAAGCCGCGCCCCTTATCCGCTACCGCACCCGGGACATCACCCGCATCATCCCCGGCCCCTGCACCTGCGGGGCTCTCCTCCCCCGCCACTCCCGCCTAAGGGGCCGCACCGACGACATGTTCAAGTTCCGGGGGGTCAATATCTATCCCTCCAGCATCGACCGGCTGCTGTCCGAGGTGCCGGGGCTGGGCTCCGAGTACCAGGTGCACTTGACCCGGGACGACCGGGGCCGGGACCACATGCTTCTCAAAGTGGAAAGGGGCGAGGGTGTGGAAACCGGCCGGCGGGACGAGTTGGGGCGGGAGGTGAACTATGTCATCAAGCACAAACTCATGGTGACCCCCGAAGTGGAAATTGTGGGCTACGGGGAACTGCCCCGCTCGGAGCGCAAGAGTCAGCGCATCTTCGACAACCGCATCACCGATGAGGTGGTGGAGGGCCTGCCCGAAGCCCCTTGAGGCCTTAGGAGGAAACCCTTATGGTCGCCATGATCGCCGATCTGGAGGCGCATTTTCGGACTTTCATTCCCCCTCGGGATGAACTCCTGCTCACCCTGGAGGAGGAAGCCCGGCAAGAGCGCCTTCCCATTGTGGGCCCGCTGGTGGGGGAACTTCTGTTTATCCTGGCCCGGGCCACCCAGGCCCGCCTCATCCTGGAGTTGGGCGCCGCCACCGGGTATTCCACCATATATCTGGCCCGGGGCTGTGAGCCGCATCAAGGGCGGGTCATCACCCTGGAGTGGGATCAAGAGATGGCGGCCAGGGCCCATGCCAATTGCGCCCGCGCCGGCCTGGGAGGGCGCGTGGAAGTGCGCCAGGGGGAGGCCATGTCCCTCATGGCGGCAATGACTGATCCTGTTGACCTGATCTTTTTGGACATCGATAAGGAAGGCTATTTGCCGGCCCTTGATCAATGTCAGCGGCTCCTCAGGGCCGGCGGCCTGCTGGTGGCCGACAATGTGGGCTTTGCCGGGGCCCAGGACTTTAACCGGGAAATCTTCCGGCGGCCCGAATGGCGGGTGGCGCCGCTTTTGTGCTTCCTGCCCGAGCACTCCCCGGAGCGGGATGGCCTGTCTCTGGCGGTGAAAATAGCCTGAAATTCCATTCCAAGGCAGTTGCTCATGAGCCCTTTGGCTCTCTAAAGACTATGAAAGAACTTGGTGGCACAGGTTTTCAACCTGTGCCTGGACGGATTGGAAGCCCGTCCTGCCGTACCCCCCGTCTCTCCGGGAACACAGGCATCTTGCCTGTGCCACAGGCGGGAGGCCTGTGCTCCCGAGATATGCGGAGGGGGGAGAGGCGTTGGTAGGATAAAGGTAGCGGGCGTCATGCCCCCCAAAGCTAAATATCATGGTGCGTAAAACGCACCCTAAGGCTCGAAACTCACAACTCGAAACTTTTCCATAACAGGCTTCAGGTTTTTTGGTTGATTTTCCGAAAACCAAGCAAAGGTCTAAGCTGTGATTGATTTGCATACCCACATTCTTCCCGGCATCGACGACGGGCCCCGGTCCCTGGAAGACGCCCTGGAGATGGCCCGTTTGGCTGTGGAGGACGGCATCACCACCATGGTGGCCACACCCCACCTTTTTCGCAGAAAATCCGTGGAATTAGAAATGCTTAACTCCCCGGAGGTCATCCGCCAGGCGGTGGCGCGTTTTAATGACAAGCTGGCGGAGGAAAATATCCACCTCACTGTGCTGCCGGGGTGCGAAGCCCCCCTGTTCCCGGAGATCATCAAGTACGTTGACGAGGGGCGCATCATCACCATTAATGACGGTCAGCGCTATTTGTGCCTGGAAATGCCGGATACGGTGATCCCGCCGGCCACGGAAGACATCATTTTCCAGTTGAATTCCCGGGGGATTACGCCCATCATCACCCACCCGGAACGCAACATGGTGTTTTACCAGATGCCTGATAAACTCCGGCGGCTCATATCCCTGGGCTGCTTGGCCCAGATCACCGCCCGCAGCCTTACCCGGGGATTTGGCTGGGGGGTTGCCCGCTTTACCAAAAAACTGGTTCGGGAAGGCCTGGTGAAACTCATGGCCACTGATGCCCACAGCGTCGCCCACCGGCCCCCTCTCATGGGGGCGGCCTTAAAAAAGCTTAAAAAAATGTTGGGGGAGACCCGGGCCCTGGACATGGTGGCCACGCTGCCGGAACGCATCATTCGGGGGGAGCCGGTTAATTAATGGTCAGTGGGGGAGGTTTCCCATGGGAGGGTAGGGGCCACCGGCCTTGTGGGCAAGCAACTTGAAACCTCTGCGGAGGTCCCCCATTCACCCGAAGGTTCTCTTAAAAACTCTATATAATTGTAGAGCAGGCGCCCTCGCCTGCAAGATACAGCTGGGGGCGGCTGTTCACCATGACTTTCTCATATAATAACGAGCCTCTTGCAAAATACATTTACAGGTGGAAGATTTTATCTGATTGCTAAGTTGAGCATTGGTGGCACAGGCTTTCCAGCCTGTGCTGGCGCGAGGCTTAGCATCGCGGCTACAATTTTGCAAGAGCCTGTAACTATTTAAAAATAATAGACCCTTCGCTTCGCTCAGGATGACACGAAGGTTTTTTGTGGAGTTCACGACGATGCAGGGGAGGGGGCCGGGGGTCGCGGACCTTTGCCCCCTCCTCTGGGAGATTTTATTGTAAAGACTTAAGCTGGGTTTTCATCTTTTCCAGGAGAGGCTCAATGGAGCCGCCCTGGACTTCCCTGGCGAACCCGGTCTTGTACTTGTCCAGAATGCTCACCCCGTCCACAACCACGTCATAAAGGAGCCAACTACCGCCCTTCTGGTGAAGCAGGTATTCCACCTTAATGGTGTCGTTGGCGCGCACCAGATTGGTGTCCACCCGAGCCTGGCTCCCCGTAAGACTCTCTTTCCCGTATTTAATGGTTTCCTGCTTGAGAAAACGCAGCACCATGTTGGTGTAAGAGGCCTGGAAGAGCGAGCTGAAAACTCCGGTAAATTCCTGGCGCTGGCCGGGGTTGAGGCGATCGTAGGCAGGACCTAAAGAGTCCTGGGCCATGAAGGGAAAGTCGAAGTTCTTCTGAATAACCCTGCGGATGGCCTGGGCCCGTTCGTTTTCCTTGGCCGCGCCTTGCAGGGCCGGGTTATTCTGAATGGCCATGACTTCATCCAGGATGCCTTTGACAAAGGCCGTGGGCGCGGCCCCCAGGGCCGGGGTTACCGCCAGCCAGCAGGCCGACAAGGCGACCACCAGAGTTTTTATGAGTTGTTTCATATTTAGGGTACTTCCTTTCTGACGACAACAGGAGTAATGGCTTCACAGGCAGATGGGGCAAGCTGGGTCAAGGGGGCCGGGGCCTGCTGTTTCACCAGGCGCAGACAGGCCGGCAGGACGCTTAAGGAAGCCAAAAGCACGCTCAGGCTGCCCACGGTGGCCAAAAGGCCCAGGCTGAAGGTGCCCAGGTGACCGGAGACCATCAAGCTGCCGAAACCGACGGTGGTGGTCAGGGCCGCCAGCAGGACACCCTTGGCGGTGCTGGCCGGCAAGGTGATAACCCGGGCCGACTCCTCCATCTGCCAGCGCACCAGGATGATGATGCCGAACTCAATGCCCTCCCCCAAAATCAGCGGCAGAAAAAGAACATTGGCCTGGTTGAAGGGGATGCCCAAAAGCCACATGAGGTTCAAGGTCCAGCCTGTGCCCACAAAAAGGGGCAAAAGCGCCAGCATGGTCAATTTCAGACTGCGGAACACGCCCCAGAGCATGAAGCTGATAACCACCAGGCCCACGCCCACGGCCCACAGGCAGGCATTGCGAAAGGCCTGGGTAAAGAAATACAGGAGCACCGGGTCCCCGTTGACGTCGGGGTCCACCCGCTGCAGGTCGGTGACGAACCTGCCCAGGGGTTCGGGATCCCAGATATCCTCGGAGGAGAACACCCGGATAAGAAAGGTGCCCTGGGGGCTGATAAAGCGCTCCCGCACCTCGGGGGGCAAATCTGTGAGGCCGGGGACCGGGCTGTTAACCCCTTCCCGGAGAAAATCCCATTTGTCTTTCAGGTCCTGAACAAACTTTTTCTCAAAGGCCGCCAGATGGGCCGCGGTTTGGGACTGGCCCACCTGCAGCGCGGGAATTATCTTGACCAGGAGATCATCGGCTTCCTTTACCTGGGCCAGGTTGGGGTCGCTCTCCAGGGCCCTGGCCAATTTAAACCGGATGGCCCCCAGGACCGCAGCCAACTCCTGGGGATCGGCCGGACGGGCCGGGCTGCCGGTAAATGAGATCTTCTGGAAAACCGGGGCAAGGGCCGCCAGCTGCTCCCGCTTGGCCTCCGGCTGGTCCGGGAAAAAGGAGAGAACAGACTCCACGTGAGAGACAGTGGGGAGCTTTTTCAGGGTGGCGCTTTTGGCCTTAAGATCCTCCAGGCTGTTGGTCATTATGGCCCCGAACGCCGTGGAGTAGCGGGAGTCTTTTAAAAGCTTCATCTCCCAGACCACCGATTCGGTTTTCTGGTTCTGCAGGTGGAGGGGATTCAGGTCGAACTTCACATGCAGCAGGCTGATGCCCCCCAGCGCAGCCAGGATCAGCCCCAGGGCAGCCACGACACGGGGGTGACGCCAGCTCAGGTTGAGGAAGGGCTGGGGGTTGCCGGAAAAGCTCTGGGGCGCGCCCAGGGAGGTATACCGCTCAGTGACAAATACCAGGCTGGGGAGCAGGGTGAGGGTGGCCACCAGGGTAAGGAGCACCCCCAAGGTGAGAATGAGGCCCAGCTCAGCCAGGCCCTTGAAGCCGGTGAGGGTCAGGGGCACAAAGGAGGCGGCCGCGGCCAGGGCTGCGTAAATGATGGCCGGCGCCGCCCGGTGCATGGTGGACACCATGGAATTGCCGTTGGTTTTGCCCTGGATGGTCTGCTCCTCCTCCAGGCGGCAAAACCAGTGGATGCCATAGTCGATGGTGATCCCCAACATGAGGGGCGCAAAGACAATGGACAGGAGATTGAGGTGGCCCACCACCAGGGTGGCCAGGCCAAAGGTCCAGCACAGGCTCACCAGGAGCACTATCCCTTCCACCAGGGTGCGTTTGAGGCTTCTGAGAAAAAGGATGAGCAGGAACAACTGGGTGGCCAGCGAGATCCAGGTGGCCAGGGCGATATCCGCCATGGCGCTGCCCATTTCGTCGGCTTCCAGGGCCATGGGGCCGGTCACCCCTGCCTTCATCCCGGGAAAATCGGCCAGGACCTTGCCGACAATCTCCCGGAGGAGCTGAACGGAATGAGAAGCCTGGGTAAAGCCGTCTTTGCCGGGGGTGACCAGGAACAACAAATACTTGCTGTTCTCCGTGAGAAAATACCCTTCCTGATCCAAGTCCTCCATGCCCTTGAGGAAAAAACCCGCCAGAGGGGAGGCGAAGGGCTGGCCGCCTTCGATGCCGAGCTGCAGCTGCCGGAGACTGTCGATGAGCAGGGAAAGGTCGGGAATTTTCTCCTTGCCCTTGTCTTCCTCGAGGAAGCCCACGAAGAGTTCCCCCAGGAGAGCCCCGGTGAGCTCTTTATTCACCCCTTCATAGAAACGGGTAAGACCAGGGTCGGCGGCCAGGCCGGCAAGCAGGCCCTGATGCTCCTGGAGTTTCTCTTGGATGTCCTGAATCTGCTTGGGCTCCAGGTAGAGAAGGGCCCATTTTTTAAAGGCCTCGGGGTTCAGGCGGTAAAAAATTTCGGAAAAATCCTGGGGATGCTTTTTCAGCTCCAGGGCCAGGGCTTCTGCATAGGCCTTGGCCCGGGAGGGGTGGCCGTTTTCCACCACCACCACGAGGTCGTCCCGGGAACCGAAATCTTTACTGAGCTGCTCCCCCAAAAGAAGCAGGCGCTGGTCGCTGGCCACCAGGTCGCTGCGGTTGGTGCGGAAAGTCAAATTGTGGTAGGCGTAATAAACCGACAACAACGCCAGCACCAGGGAGATGAGAATAACTCCCCAGGCGCCTCGTTTCAGGACCCCCACCAAGGCCCGGCAGCAGCGGGAAAAAGTATCGTTGTTAGACACGTTTTTGGATATTTTTGGACGGCTTCAGGAAGGCGTGGGATATCAGCAGTATAGAACTGCAGTCCCAGAGGCTGACGACCCCCCCTGTTCCGTCTACCTCAGGTATTTATTCTAATTAATTCTCAATTTTCCCCCAAGCGGCAGAAAAATGCAAGGAAAACCAAAAACCTCTTCCCCCTCTCTTGTGCTCTATGATGATTATCAGTTAGACACCGGTAACCTGAAAAAAATTAATCTATCCCCTTGATTTTTTCCTTGGGGGAATTATTACTTTAAGATAATTATTCCTTTAAAAAAATCAACAAAGGAGCAGTCATGGCTCAGATTGAAAGAGGTCCGGGAGGTTATGTCGTCGACGGCCTGGAGTTTCGCCGGGGCAAATGCGGTTGCAGCGGCATGGGAGGCGACTGTTGTTATACCTATTCCAAGGTAAAGAAAGAGGACAATACCCTGATCTATGAGGGCAAGGCCACCGCCCCCTCCACCCATGACAATTTCATGTGGGGTTACCGGGTGAGGAAGGATGATCTTGTGGTGGACGTGAAAATGGAGGACACCCGGGACAACAAGGATTTCTTTTGCGGCAACTACCCCCCGCCTTTGTCCGCGTTCAAGGAAAAGGGCTGGCAGGTGGAAGAGGAATTTGAGCGGCCCCTTGAAGGCTAACCCATACTGAAGTCATGCATGCTGAAGACACAACATTTGGTAATCATTGCCATTTCATTTGTTGTGACCTGGGTCGGCACTCTTTATGCGGGAGCTGACCACCCACCTCCGGTTGGGTTCATCTGGCTCATTTTTCTCGTTTGCCTGGGGGGACTTGTGGTCTTCTGGCGTATTCCCAGCTATACCGCCTGGTGCACTTCAGTCGAT
>JBAQHL010000590.1:0-1926 GCA_049288295.1 Desulfobaccales bacterium | reverse complement strand
GCTACCGGTTCAGGCTGGTGGATTACGCCTGGCAGACCGACCGGGATTTGGAAACTGCGCTGGCTGAGTTTCCCCCTGATCTGGTGGGCCTCACCGCCACCACCAACACCTTTTTGGAAGCAAGGCGCATTGCTGCGCTCATCAAAAGCCGGCGGCAGGTTCCCGTCATTATCGGCGGAGTCCACATCACCGCAGTCCCTGAGGACCTGGTGGGCGGGCCTTTTGATGTGGCGGTCCTGGGTGAAGGGGAAGAGACCCTCCTCGCCTTGGTGCGCCATTTTGATGAGACCGGCGCTCTTAAGAACGAGCATCTTCAGGGTCTGGCCTACCAGGAGGGGGAAAGCCTGGTGAAAACCCCGGCCCGGCCCTTGATTGCCGACCTTGACCGGGTGCCCCGGCCCGATTATGCCCTCTTTGCCATGGAGAAGCATTACACTCTGCCCCGGGCTTTGGCTCACGGCTTTTATGCCAAGGGCACCAGCCTCATGCCCTCCCGGGGCTGCCCCTACGGGGACTGCAGTTTCTGCGGCAGCAGTCTCATGTGGCAGCGCCGGGTCCGGTTTTTTTCACCCCGGCGGGTGTTTGAAGAGATCAAGTTCCTGGTGGAAACCTACCGACTCAACAGCATTATTTTCCTGGATGACAACTTCACCACCAACCGCGGCTGGCTGGCGGAACTGGGCGGCTATGTGCGGGAAAGCGAGTTTTTTCCCTACTTCAAGTTTGACTGCGAATCCATTGCCGAGTTCCTGGATGAGGAGAAGACCAAGCTCCTCAAAACCATGGGGTGTGAGCGCATCGAGTTCGGCTTCGAATCAGGCTGTCAGCGGGTCTTGGCCGCCTTGAAAAACCAGCGGGCCAAACTGGCCAAAACCGTGGAGGCCATTGATCTTTGCAAGAAGCACGGCATCAAGATTCTCGGAAATTTCATCTTCGGCTGGTTTGATGAAACCCAGGAGGAAATCCTGGAAACCTACGACTTCATCCAGCAGCATCCCATGGATTACGTGGCCTGGCACACCCTGGCGCCGTATCCGGGCACCAGGGCCTGGCAGCTTTTTGAACAAAGAGTCAAACAACTGCGGCCTGATTTTCACGCCCAGGATTTCTATAACATGGAGACCTGCAACACCCACTTGCCCCTGAATCCGGCCCTGGAGCCGGCCCAGGCCCATCACTTCTACAACCAGATGCGCCGGGAAGCCTATCAGGGCAACACCCAGATCATCCACGATCTTCATCTGACGGCCTCAGAAAAAGCAGAGCTTTGGCAGGCCTTCCGACAGGACATGAACATGCTCCAGATAAACAAGCCCAGGATAGCCCAGACCCGGCTGAATATTCCCCAGGATACCGCCAGGCCTGCACCGGAAGATCCCCTCCCCTCACTGTGTCATAAGCTGGAAACAGCTCAACCCCTCTCCACCCGGGAGATCATGGCCGACTTCGGGCTCCTTCAGGGTCATCCCTGGGAGCATCACGCCGGCGCCCCCACCACCACCTATTATGCTTGTCTCTCGGCCCTGGCCCGGTCGGCGCAGCCCCGGCGTATCCTGGAAATCGGCACCGGCTTCGGCCTGAGCGCCGCGGCCCTGTTGAGCGCCTGCGATGGGCTTGAGCTGTTCGTCAGCCTCGACCTGGGCATCTTCGGGGACCACTATAAGTTCCCGGAAAGCAACCTGGACTTTGCCTCCCGCAAGATTCACGCCTGGTGCCGTAAAAAGGGCATACCGCCTGAGCGGGTCAGGTTTTTCCAGGCCAACACCCAACCCCCGGGGAAAAGCGACAACGACAACCTGGCCTGCCAGGCCCCTCTCTGGGACAGCCTCCCGGAACTGCAAGAGTTGTTGGTGCGGGAAAGCTTCGACGTGCTGTTCGTGGACGGCAAGCACACCGAAGACGGCCTCTACCAGGACATGAAAACCT
>JBAQHL010000589.1:0-5575 GCA_049288295.1 Desulfobaccales bacterium | reverse complement strand
GAGATAAAAAGCCAGAGCAGGGCCAAAAGGTGGAAAAAGGTTTTCAGGTCTGATTCCTTCCCGACTCAGTTAAAATAGTGGCGCTGGGCGTTGATGAAGTTGGTCACGAAGGGCTCGGCCGGGGTTTGAAGAAGTTCTGGCAACGTACCTGTTTGAACAATTTGTCCCTCGCGGACCAGAACAATGACATCACCAAAGAAGGCCGCTTCCCCCAGGTCGTGGGTGACGAGCACCACGGTTTTCTTTAATTCCTGAAAGATGCTCTTTAAATCTGCTTGCAACTCTGTACGGATCATGGGATCGAGGGCACCGAGGGGCTCATCAAGTAAAAGTACGTCCGGGTCCAGCATCAAACCCCGCATCAGACTCACTCGCTGCCGCTGGCCTCCTGAAAGCTGGACAGGAAACCGGTCCAGTCCATCCCGGGGAAACCTGGTGATAGCTGCCAACTCCTGGAGGCGTTTTTCAATCCTGTCGCGGCCCCAGTTCATTTGACGGGCCATGAGGGTCACATTGTCGCCGGCGGTAAGGTGGGGGAATAGTCCGCCCTCCTGGATGACATAGCCCATCTTCTGCCGGAGGGAGAAAACGATCTCAGGCACTATTTCAATTCCCTGAAAATACAGATGGCCATGGTCAGGGCGAATGAGTCCGATGATCAGCCGCAGCGTAGTCGACTTCCCGCAGCCGCTCGGGCCGATGAGCACCGTGGTTATACCTGCGGCAATCTTTAGGTCAAAGGACAGCAGTGCATTGATACTCTTAAAAGTTTTGGAAACGTTTTTGAATTCAATCATATTTTCAACTGAAAACTGTAGCCATTGCAATAAGCTTCATTATTTATTTACTTCCACCCCTTTCCAGAAAGCAATATAGTTCTTAATGTTTTTCGCAGCATCTTTTGGGTCAGGATAGTACCAGGCCGCGTCTTTATTGATCTCCCCGTCGACATCGATATGGTAATAGCTGGCCAGGCCTTTCCAGGGACAGGTGGTGTGGGTTTCACTCTGTTTAAAGTGTTGCCTATTGATGGAATCAGGGGGGAAATAATGGTTTCCCTCTACTACCACGGTATCATTGCTTTCCGCCAATATCACATTTCTCCACATTGCCTTCATGTACGGGACCCTCCATTTCTTAGAAGTCGGTGCCAACAATCGCAATTTCGTTTTTTCTGAGCATCACCAGGGAAAACCAACCCTGGGGGTCCGTAAACCACCTGGTGGCCACGAGGCCAGCCCTCTGAAAATCCCGGTGGGCTTGGTCCCGGCTGAATTTCTTGCAGATCTCGGTATGAATGGTCTCACCATTCCGGCACAACACCGTGAGATCGAGATCAGCTATTCTGGCCGAAGTCTCGCGGGTTGCCCGCAGATGCATCTCAACCCGCTCCTTTTCTTTCACAAAGATGGCCTGATGCTCAAAATCCGCAATATTGAAGTCGGCGTTCAGGGAGCGGTTCAGATTGCGCAGGATGTTTTTATTAAACTCGGCGGTCACCCCCTGGTTGTCGTTGTAGGCGGCTTCAATGAGGTCCACCGGTTTTAGCATGTCCAGGCCCAGAAGGAAGCTGTCCTCGGGGTTCATGACCTTGGCCACGCCCCGCAAGAAGGCGATCCGTTCGGGGCTGTGAAAATTGCCGATGGTGCTCCCCAAAAAGGTAATCAGCTTGCGTCCTTTCGGCAAAACTTCCAGGTGACGGGTGAAGTCGGCGATGATCCCGAGGATGTCCAGATCATGGCAAATGCACAGGAGTTCCTGGGAGGCCTCGTAGAGCGCGCTTTCACTGATGTCCACCGGAACGTAGCGTATCCGGTGCAACCCGGGACCGTCCACCGCATCCAAAAGAATTTTGATTTTTCGACTAGAACCGCTGCCCAGTTCCACCAAATCGCCAAAGCCCCCGGAAAAGAAGGCCATGATTTCCGGGGCGTTTTCCATGAGGATGGCCAGTTCCGTCCTGGTCAAATAATATTCGGGCAGGTCACAGATTCTTTCGAATAACCAGGACCCGTGGGCATCGTAGAAGTATTTGCTGGGAAGACGCTTCTGGGGCTGGGTCATTCCTTGGATAATTTCCCTGCCGGTTTCCTGACGGTCATCCTCAAGAAGGCAGTTCAGGATTTGCAAGCGGCCGTTTTGCTGGCTGATTTGTTTTCGGGGATTCATCTTTGGCCTCCGGGATCGAGGAGTTCGCTGATGGCTCAGGAGCGATGGCGTTATCGGCATGGCACGAAACGCACGCTGGCCAACGAATCATGGACCACCTTTCCCATGGCTGTCAGGGTCCTGGTAATGTGTTCGCTGGTGTTATCCACCCCCAGGGAGAGGCGGATGGCGCAGTGGGCCTGGTCTTCGGTGAGCCCCATGGCCAGGAGGGCGTGGGAGGGTTTGGGTGAGCCGGAGCGACAGGCCGAGCCGGAAGAGAAGGCGATGCCCTGCTGGTCGAGAGACAAGACCAGGGATTCCCCTCGAATGCCGGGCAGGGAGACGTTCAGGGTGTTGGGCAGCCGTTCCATCGGGTGCCCGTTCAATCTGGCCTCAGGGAAAATCCTGGCAATGCCCTCCCACAGCTCGTCCCGCAGGCCTTTGACCAGGGTGGCCATCAGGCTGAGACGTTTTTCTGCCAGTACCGCGGCGGCGCCGACGCCGATGATCCCTGGGGTATTTTCGGTGCCGGCCCGCCGTCCGCCTTCCTGCCCCCCACCGTGGATCAGGGGCTCAAGATCAAGACCTCTCCTTATATACAAGGCTCCAATCCCTTTGGGGCCGTGGAACTTGTGGCCCGACAGGCTAAAAAAGTCCACCCCCAGCGATTCAACATCCACCGGGATTTTGCCCACGGCCTGGACCCCGTCGGTGTGAAACAGCGCCCCCCGGGCATGGGCCAGGACCGCCAGTTCAGAAATGGGCTGGATGGAGCCGGTCTCGTTGTTGGCCAACATGATGCTCACCAGGCAGGTGGTGGGGCGAAGAGCCTCTTCCAGGTCAACTGGGCGCACCCGGCCATATTCATCCACCGGCAGGTAGGTGACCGTGAAGCCATTTTGTTCCAGCCACTGGCAAACCTTCAGGACCGAAGGGTGTTCGATACTTGAGGTGATCAGGTGGGGGCGGGTGTCCCAGTTGGCCCAGGCCACGTTCTTAATGACCATGTTGTTGGCTTCACTGCCGCCGCCGGTGAAGATGAGACGGCGGGCCGTGGTGCCCAGGAGATTGGCGATTTTGCGGCGGGCTTCCTCCATGGCTGACTTGGCTTCCCGGCCCTCCCGGTAAATGGAGGAGGGGTTGCCGCAGTGACCTTCCAGAAACCGGACCATGGCGCTTTGCACCTCCGGATGCACCGGGGTGGTGGCGTTGTGGTCCAGGTAGATGCGCTCGGTGGCGCTGAGCGGCGTTGATGCCACAGTCAGGGAGACCGGGGGAGCTTCGCCCGTGTCAAGGGCCAGGGTGTCTTGAGAATCAGCTGCCCGGTCAACCTCGCACAACAGGGCCTTATAAATGGGGAACCCGGAAATGGGATCATACCGGAGGTCGGTCAGATCGTTGATGTTGCAGTCCTGCCAGGCCTTCGGTCCCAAGGGCCCGCCGCCCCCCATGTTGGCTTCGATGGCGCCCTGGACAATGTCGCCGGTGACAATGGCCCGCATCCGCACCTGCCCCCGGGGACTTTTAACAATAACTGCGTCCCCGTGGTTGATGGACCGGGCTTTGGCATCCTCAATGTTCAGCATGACGGTGGGTTCGGGCCGCTCCTTGACCAGTCCCGGAATACCATGAAATTGGGAACGGAAGTCGGTGGTGACCCGGGCGCCGGAGTTGAAGACCAGGGGGAACTTCTTCGCCAGTTCCGGCTGGGAGAGGGGACTTTCCAGGGGTTCGGTATAGACCGGCAGGGGGTCATAGCCGTGCTCTGCTAAGATGGTGGAGGCAATTTCAAACTTGCCGGTGGGGGTGTCAAAGCCGGGTCGGCCGTCCGGCCGCAGCAGCCCCTTCTCCCACTTCTTGTATTGCATGATGGCGGTGTCCACCTGGACCTGGCCGCCTGCGGCGCGCACCTCTTCCAGGGTAAAAGGCGAGCCTTTCAGGACATAGCGCAGCAACTCGTCCTCATTTTGGGGGTAGAGGTGGCCGTACCCTAAGCGGCTTGCCAGTTCGGCAAAGATAAAAAAAGCATTCCTGGCCTCGCCTACCGGCTCAATGACCCGTTCCCTGATCCGAAAAATGGGACCATAAGTCATGTAGGACTCAATTTCATACCAGGTGGCGGCCGGGAGCACCAGGTCGGCGAAGGCGCAATCCGCAGTGAAAGTAAGGTCGATGCACGTCAGAAAATCAAGGCCCGCCAGGGTCTGCCGCCAGACCTCGGGCTGCGGCCAGGCCGTGATCATGGAGCCGCCAAGGATGATGAGGGAGCGGATGGGATAGGGCTTGTCCTGAAGCACCGCATCGGGCAGGGCGTTGGCGTGGGATTCTCCCCGGTACAGGCTGTAAACCGGGAAGCGGTCCCGGCCCAGGGATTTTTTGACGTCGGGGTTGGGAATCAAGCCATCCCGGTTGATGGGGAAGGTATTCTGCCGCATGGTAAAGCAGCGGCCGCCCGGCACGTCCAACTGGCCGGCCAGGGCCCAGAGAACCATGGTGGCCCGGATGGCTTGAACGCCGCTGTCGCTGTATTCCAAACCTGAATACATCACCGGGGAGGTACCGTGGGCTTGGGCCATCTCCCGGGCCAGGGTGCGTATGGTGTCCGCCGGCACCCCGGTTATGGGTTCAACGACCTCCGGTCGATAGTGCTGCACGTACTGGGCGAATTCCCCAAAGCCCTGGGTCCAGTCCCGGACAAACGCTTCGTCGTAAAGCTCTTCTTCTATAAGGACGTGGCAGAGGGCCAAGGCCAAAGCACCGTCCGTGCCGGGCCTTATGGGTATCCACCGGGCCCCGGCGATCTTGGCGGTCATGGTCCGCCTGGGGTCGATCACCACGAGCCTGGCACCCCGCTGGGTCGCCTCGATGATCCGTTTATAGTCCAGGGGCGGGCAGTCCGTGGCGGGATTGGCGCCCCAGACCACGATGAGTTCGGCGTTCTCCAGGTCCGAAAACATATCGATAAACATGCCCCCCATGGTGATGTGGGGGGCGATCATGGCCATGGAGACGTAGCACAGGGCCCCCACCCCCATAGTATTGGGCGAGCCGAAGGGAAAAAGCAGGCTCGAGGCCGAGGACACGGCCACCCCCTGGGGCTGGAACACATCGCACATGGCCAACTCAAAGCTGCCCCGCCCGGTATAGACGGCCGCCGCCTCGGGCCCGTGGGCCGCTTTGATGGATTGGAGCCGGGAGACCATCTCCTCAAAGGCCTCGTCCCAGGTGATGCGCTCAAAGTCATAGGTGCCTCTGGGACCCCTGCGTTTCAGGGGATAGCGGAGGCGGTTCTCGGAATAGACGATTGCCGGGGAGTGCACTCCGAGCTTGCAGGTGATCCCGAAGGGCGAGCCTTCATCGGCCCGCACCGCTGCAATGTTGCCTTCCGGGTCATAGGTGACGATTATCCAGCAGCCGGCCGGGCAGA
>JBAQHL010000588.1:0-1762 GCA_049288295.1 Desulfobaccales bacterium | reverse complement strand
GGTGAATGCCGGATGGGGAAGGCAATGAGCAAGGCATATAACACAGCAGAGATGCTTTGAATTGCTGAATTTGGGGGATCGCATTTCTGTCCGGTTAACTGATTAAAAAAGGCCCGAAAACTCCTGAGAATCTGTTAGAATGGGTTTAGCGTAACCTATCAAACAGAAAGGAGATTCCGGACCATGGCCCATTGTAACACAATATTTCATAGCATGCTCAAACTGATTCCGAGACATCATTTTGCCAAGCTGGAAGCCGAGCATGGGACCGGCCGCCAGGCTCGCTCTTTTACCCGGTGGAGCCAATTAGTGCACCTCATTTCCATGCAACTGACGTCCCGGGCGAGTCTGCGGGATGGCATCGCCAGTCTGCAGGCCCGCCTCAAGAGCCTCTACCATCTGGGAGTCAAGCCGGTGGCCCGCTCCACCTTTGCCGATGCCAACCACCAGCGCCCCGCCTCCTTCTTTGCGGCGCTGTTTGCCTCGATGTACCGGCGCTGTCAGCCTCTGGCCCCGAAGCACAAGTTCAAGTTCAAAAACAAACTCTACAGCCTGGATGCCACCGTGATAAGCCTTTGCCTCACCCTGTTTCCCTGGGCCTCGTTCCGGCGCACCAAGGCGGGGGTCAAGCTCCACACCCTGCTGGCCCACGACGGCTACCTGCCGGCCTTTGTGGCCATCACCCCGGCCAGGGAGCATGAGATCAAAAAAGCCCGGACCCTTAACCTCCCCAAGGGTTCCATCGTCGTGGAGGACCTGGGCTATACCGACTATGCCTGGTATGGCCAACTCACCACCCAGAAAATCTTCTTTGTCACCCGCCAGAAGAGCAATGCCCGCTACCGGGTGCTGGAGCGGCGTCCCGTCAACACCAAACTGGGCCTGGTGTCCGATGAAACCATCCAGCTTAGCGGCGCCAAAGGCCGGGAATGTCCCAAACCCCTGCGCCGCATCGTTTACCAGGACCCCAAAACCGAAAAAGTTTACGTGTTCCTTACCAACCACTTCCGGCTGGCGGCCAAGACCATCGCCGACATCTATAAGGAGCGCTGGCAGATCGAGATTTTTTTCCGCTTCATCAAACAGAATCTGAAGATCAAGGCCTTCATCGGCAACTCCGAAAACGCCGTGATGAGCCAAATCTATGCGGCCCTCATCGTCTATCTGTTGCTTTGTTATACCAAGTTCCTCTGTAACTTAAATGTTACTTTGCAGCACTTTATGCGTATCTTACAACTCAACTTGTTCCGCACCTGCTCCTTGCAGGAACTCTTTGAACCGCCCGGCCCACCGCCTGATAATATGAATATTACCAATCAGTTATGTCTGGCCTGGGCCTAACCGGACAGAAATGATTTGACTTCAGTATCATCGTGCATTGCTTTCTGGTTTATATTAACACATTGAGCTCCCCATCAAGGGGACCAGCCTGTAAAGGTTCGGATAGCCACTCTTGGGGGGGAACCCCCATCCTATTCTGATAATCAGATAATCTCTGCAATTTTTCAAGGAAAGTTGATAACTGCGAGGTTTGGCAAGCAACTATTCGTTTTTCCTTGTCTAATCCCAGCCAGGAAACTCATCCCTTATCCATGGGTATCCCTAACCTGAGTGTGTGTACCGCACCCGGTTTCCTGGACACAAGTTTTTCTTAAGCCGCTCAAGCGAGTGAGGCTTGGGCGAGCCACTGGGCCCTGGCTTGCCAGGGGCTTTTGAAGCCGTTTTTCTCCACCATCCCCTCGCGGTTGTAGGTGTCCACAAA
>JBAQHL010000587.1:0-2517 GCA_049288295.1 Desulfobaccales bacterium | reverse complement strand
CCGGTTAGTGGCTGTAGGCCTTAAGCATTAAGCCGTAAGCTAGAGAACAAAGTATAAATAAACGTCGGGTGGGCAATGCCAACCTGCGGTGCCGGCTATATTCTTAAATGACCAAATTTAAGGCGCCCCCGAAAATGAGAATCTGTTGTAGGGGCGGACCCGCGTGTCCGCCCCCGAGGGCGCACACATGGGTGCGCCCCTACAAGGGACTTTCACGGTAAAGGCTGCGGCTTTATGTTCATGTCTCTGTTCGGAAAAATGTAGGGTGCGTTTTACGCACCAAAATCGGCGCCCTACACTTTACTCCGTTTCTCCCGGAAAAACTGCTGCACCAGTTCCCGGCACTCCGCCTCCAGGACGCCGCCGGTGACCTCCAGGCGATGATTGAGCCGCGCGTCCTCGGGAATCCGATAAAGGGATATGCAGGCCCCGGCCTTGGGGTCCGGGGCGCCGAAGACCAGACGCTTAATCCGGGCGTAGATAAGGGCCCCGGTGCACATGAGGCACGGCTCCATAGTAACATAGAGGGTGACACCGGGCAACCGGTAATTCCCCAGGATTTCAGCAGCCTGGCGCAAAGCCAGGATTTCGGCGTGGGCCGTGGGGTCTTTCAGGGAGATGGGAAAATTGTGGGCGTGGGCCAGGATGGCGCCGTCTTCCCCCACCAGCACGGCCCCCACCGGCACCTCCCCTGCGTCCAAAGACCGCCTGGCCTCCTGCAAAGCTCTGCCCATGTAGTATTCATCAGCCTCGAGAACCATGGGTCACTCTTCCTTGGGGGCCGCATCCCCGGCGCGCCAGGGGAGAGTGCCGGTAATTTCCACCTCCAGGGCAAAACTCAGGAAGGTGCGGATAAGAACCAGAAGGCCCAAAACAGACAGGTCCTGGAGGGTGGGGCCAATGGCCACCGTGCCCACGATGTCCGCAGCCACGAGAAATTCCAGGCCTAATAGAATGGCCCGGCCAAAATCGCTGCGGAACCGGGGAAACGCTGGACGGAGGGAGCCCCCCTGGAAGGAACTTCTGATAAAAACGACGGTGGTGCCCAGGGCCCCGAGGACAATAACCAGGACCCCGATGGTTTCCAGGCCCATGGCGATGCCCCGCCAGAGGGCATTAAGGGTTTCAGGATGATTTACGGGCATGAGGAACTGTCCCTATGTCCAGGTTATATCACGATGAAGAAGAAGCCTGCTCGTTTCTTTGGGCTAAAATTTTCAGACCCTGCTGTTCGTAAGCCCCTAACAATTCCAGGGCCCGGTTTTCCTGGTTCAGCAGGGTCTGACACCGTTCCCGCAGATGATCCGGGGGATTTTGATCAATGAGTTCCCCCAAAGCCCGCCGCTGCTCCTCATGCTGTTTTGCCAGGAGACGCAGGCGCAGGATCAGGAGTTGGGTCAGGACAGGGTCCTGGGAAAAAGGGAGCCATTGCAGGGCCTGGGGGAAATCCTCCTCCTCCAGGGCTGCCAGGGCCAGGTGGCGGTAATAACTGGCCGGCAGGAGCCCGGTGTCGGCCAGGGTAGCGGCCACCAGCCGGCGCCCCAGGGCTATCAAGACACCGATGCCGATCATGGTCTCGCTTAGGAGATAAAGCCTTTGAAGGGAGGACCAGGGGACCAATGGGTCCTGTGCCCACAGGCGTCTCGCCTGTGGTTTCCTCCCCTCAAAATCCTGTCCCATCCCCCTGTGACAGCTAGGCCGGGCATCCTGCTGGTTCCTCCACAGGCTGGAAGCCTGTGCTCCCGAGTTCGTCTGGTAGCACGGGCATCTTGCCCGTGCCTGGACGGGCTGGAAGCCCGTCCTACCGCGCTAAGGAATGGGGGGTGAGGGTCTGGAGGAGGGGCAATGGTCCTTGACCCCTGCCACCTCCTCCACAATTTTAAATTTAAGTCATAAGCCTAAAGCTTACAGCTTATAGCCTCAAGCTAAGAGCCCACGCCCTTACGCCTTCTGGGCCTGGATGCCTTCGTCCACCATATTCCGGAGGATATCCCGCAGTTCAGGCAGGTCTTCGGTCAGGTCATTGATGCGTTGCTTCACCTGCCGGTAATCGTTGTCATCCTTGTCCCGGGTCTTGTCCAGGGTGTCTTGCAGCGCGCCGGTGAGGCGCTTGTCCAGCCGCATAAGCCCCGCGGCGGCGCCGGCCAGTTCCAGGACCCCGTGGGTGATCTGGTGGCCGGTGATTTCCTGGATGGCAATCTCGGTCACCAGGCCCGCCAGGGCGCCGACTACGGCTCCCGGTACGGAAAGTTCTTTATTATTGACCATAACGGCTTCCCTCCTCAACCTAAGAATGGTTTGTAAGTTCAAGGTTCAAAGTTTAAAATAATTTTATCTACGCCCTGCCAAATTGCCAAAACCTTTGTGGCTAACCGCCCCCCTGGCCCTGATCCAGGACTTTCCCCTGAGCCAGTTTTTCGGCCAGGCGCTCAGCATCATAGAGCATGCGGCTGACGTGCCGGTCTTTTTCAGCCAGGCGCCGTTTGAGGTCCTGATTTTCCTTGTTCAGGCGGCCCA
>JBAQHL010000586.1:0-2235 GCA_049288295.1 Desulfobaccales bacterium | reverse complement strand
CCTTTCGCCGAGGTCTCGGTTGGCAGTCAAACGGTGGCACAGGTGTCCTCACCTGTGCAGACGCGAGGCTTAGCCTCGCGGCTACATAAATTTGTCTATAGAATGCAACTTGGTATTACAGGACCTGAAAAGGCCCGTGGTGGGGGTCCAGGAGGAAGGCCAGGACCCCGGCCAGGATCATGTTGCCTTCCACCAGGGATTCGAGGATGAGTCCTGACTCCATGAGGTCGAAGCGGTAAAGGGTAAGATAGCCCAGGGCATAGAGCCCGCACAGGGTGAGGACGTAGCCCAGGGGCGGGATGAGCCCGGCCCAGGCGGTGGCCAGGAGCATAATGATGAGAACCAGGGCCCCCACGGAAAGGAGGTCCAGGGTTTTTTTCGGCCCCAGGGCGATGGCCAGGGTTTCCTTGCCCACCACCCGGTCCCCTTCGATGGCCAAAATCTCAAAAAGACCGGTGCGGATGAAGACCAGGCCGGCCACAAAAAAGAAAGCCACGATAGTCGCCACTGATCCCCGCTCCTCGGAACAGACCACCGGAATAAGCGCGGCCAGCACCCCCCAGGCCAGGGCGGTGAACACGGTTTTGGAGCCCGGTATTTCCCGCAGGCGGGCGATGCGGGTGGAGGCCGCCAGGCGGCCGGGAATCAGCTTCAGGCTGTAAAAAATCCCCAAAAAGCTCATCACCAGAATAAAGGCAAAGGCCTCCCATCCCAGGTACAGGCCCAGGGCCAAAGAGGCCAGGGAGGAGAGGGCGCCGGTCACCAACAGAAAATTCCGGTGCCGGCCGTAAAACAAGGTCTGCACCGGGTCGTTGAGTTTGGAGGCCGCATCGGTGAAATGATTCAGGATGTGCATGGCATAGACGTACAAAAAGGCCACCAGAAAATAGGTGATGTCCGGCCACACCCCCTGAAGAAGAGAGGACACGTAGCTCAGGCAGCCGGCCCCCAGGGCCACGTAGAGGTTGGACTTGAGGAAAAACCGCCAGACGCGGAACAGGTAGCTGGTGAGAGAGCCCGGGTGGAAGGCCCAGGCATGCTTGAGGCTGCTCACCACATTGCCGATGAGCCAGTGGGGGGTGGAGGCCCCGGCGGTGACCCCCACCGTCTGATAGCGGCTCAGGGCTCGAAGGTCCAGCTCCTGCTCGGTTTCCACGTGAAAGGTGGGGAGCCCGGTGGCCCGGGAAATTTCCACCAGGCGTTGGGTGTTGCCGCTGTTGCGGCCTCCCACCACCACCAGGGCTTCCACCTGGCGGGCCAACTCCTCGATCTCCCCCTGGCGGCTGGCGGTGGCGTCGCAGATGGTGTTGCGGATGAGAGCTCCAGGGAAGCGGGCCGTGATGGCGGCCACCAATTTCTCGAAATGCTCCTCACTCTGGGTGGTCTGGGCCACCACAATGACCTGGTCAAGCTCCGGCAAACCCGCCACGTCCTCGAAGGTGGAGACCACATACCCCAGCCCCCGGGTATGGCCCATGAGCCCCCGCACCTCCGGGTGGTCGGCGTCCCCCACGATGATGGTGGCATAGCCCTTGTGAGCCCAACGGCGGATGATGGCCTGGACCCGGGCCACCCTGACGCAGGTGGCGTCGATGATGCGGAGGCCGGCGTCCTCCAGGGCCTGGCGCTCCTGGGGGGGAACGCCGTGGGCCCGGATCACCACCAGCCCTGAACTGGGGAGCTCCCCTTCCCTGAGAACCCTGATGCCCCGCTCTTTTAACAGGTCCATCACCTGGGGGTTGTGAATCAGGGGTCCATAGGTGTAGATCTTGCTGTGGTTTTCGTGGATGGCTCTCAGAACCATCTCCATGGCGTTTTTCACGCCCATGCAAAAGCCCGAGGTTTTGGCCAGAATGACTTTCATAAAAGACGGTTTTCGGTTTTCAGTTTTCGGTTTTCGGTTATATGATATTCCAATGGGAAAGTAAATTCCTGCCTAAGTTTTAGGAGCAGGCGCTCATGCGCCTTCGGCCCTCTCAAGACTAGGAAAAGATTGGTAGGGAGGGCCTCCGTGCCCGCCAGCCGGTTGGGCCGAGCGCCTGAAGGCGGGAGGCGCTGCGCTTTCCCGCCCTAGGGCCTAAGAACTTTTCAAGACAGTTGCTCATGAGCTTGTGGCCCATTCATAAATTATGAAAAGCTTGGCACAGCCCCTCAATTTCGAATTCACAGGGCGTGCCGTGCACGCCATCAGCCAGTTGTGGCGGCCAGGGGCCGCCCTAGAAGAACTGCATCAGC
>JBAQHL010000585.1:0-1649 GCA_049288295.1 Desulfobaccales bacterium | reverse complement strand
CCCGTCAGGTTGACCTGTCCATCTTTTATGTCAATGACTTTCATGGGTTTGCCGAGCCCTATAAACCCAAAGGCGGCGATGCGCCTCTGGGGGGCATTGCCTACCTGGCGGGGGCCGTGGAACGGGCCCGGGGCAAGCAGCCCTCTTTATTATTGTCCGCAGGGGACATGATCCAGGGGAACACCTGGGCCAATTTTTCCCAGGGGAAATCCACCATTGACGTCATGAATGCCATGAGGTTCGACGCCATGGCGGTGGGCAACCACGAGTTTGATTTCGGCGTCAAAGTCCTGAAGCAAAGGATGGCCCAGGCCCGGTTTCCCATCCTGGGAGCCAATGTCAAAGGAATGCCGGGCCTCAAACCCTATGTCATCAAAAATCTTTCGGGGGTCCGGGTGGCCATCATCGGGGTGGTCACCCCTGACACCCCGGTGGCCACCAACCCCGGGAACGTGGCGGGCCTGACCTTCAGCACCCCGGAGGGTGCGGTCCGGCAGGTCCTCAAGGAAATCAAGGGGCGGGCCGACATCATCCTGGTTCTCTCCCACTGCGGCTATAAGGCCGACCGGGAACTGGCCGCCCAGGTCCCGGCCATTGACGTTATTGTGGGCGGCCACTCCCACACCAAAATTCTCAAACCCGAACAAGTGGGCCGCACCATTATCGTCCAGGCCTGGGAACACGCCAAGGCCCTGGGGGTATTGACCCTTAAGATCAAAGACAGGAAAATCGCCGGCTTCGAGGGGACCCTTCAGGAGATCAGCCCGGCCGCCGGCCCCCCTAGCCGCCGGGTCCAGGAAATTGTCAGCCGCTATGAACGCCAGACCGAGGGGCATCTTAAGCGGGTCATCGGTGAGGCTTTGGTGGACCTTGACGGAGAGCATGTCCGGGAAAGGGAAACCAACCTGGGCGATTTCATCGCCGACGTCATGCGGGAGAAGGCCGGGGCTGAAGCCGCCCTCATCAACGGCGGTACCATCAGAACCAGCATTCCTCAGGGCCCCATCACCGTCAAGCACATTTTCTGCGTGCTGCCTTTCGACAATTACCTGGTGGCCATCAGGCTGACCGGGAGCCAGCTCAAGCAAGCCCTGGAGCACGGCCTTGCCCGTCTGGAGGAGCCGACGGGGAGCTTTCCCCAGGTCGCGGGGTTGACGTTTACCTACAGCCGCAGCGCCCCGGCGGGGTCCCGCCTCAAAAATCTCACCGTGGGCGGACAGCCCTGGGAGCCTGACAAGGAATACGTCGTGGCCACCAATGATTATCTGGTGGCCGGGGGGGACGGTTACACCGCCTTCGGCGAGGCCTTGAAAAGCGCCAGGGATTATGGCAACCTGGGAGGCACCGTTACCAGCAGCAAACTGGCTTATAATGACCCCGGCGCCTGGCTGCGGGAGGTGGTGATCAACGCCATCCAGGTCCGGAAAACCATCGCCCCCCGGGTGGATGAGCGCATCAGGGCTGAGGATTGATATGGTGGTTTACGTGAACGGCCAACCGGTGGATTTGGTTCCGGGAATGCGGGTGAGGCATGCCGTGACCAGCGCCGGACTGCAAGGGAAAATCGACACCGGGCTTAAAGTTTACGATGAATGGGGCCACGAGGTGGGGCTGGAAGGTGAACTCAGCGACGGCATGAGGTTCTCGGT
>JBAQHL010000584.1:0-8661 GCA_049288295.1 Desulfobaccales bacterium | reverse complement strand
GTCAACACCGGCGCCATGCGGCTGTATTTTTTCTCCAGCAGCGCCACGGTGTACACCTTTCCCATCGGCATGGGGGTGCTGGATTTCAAGACCCCGTCGGGCAACTTCAAGGTAGTGGAAAAAAAGGTAAATCCCACCTGGCACATTCCGAAAAGCCTGCAGGCCAAGTACGGCTCTTCCACCATGCCGCCGGGGCCGGATAACCCCCTGGGCGAATACAAACTCACCCTATCCTGGGGCGACTACGGCATTCACGGCACCCACATGCCCTGGGGGGTGGGCCGCCTGGTGAGCCACGGCTGCACCCGCATGTACCCGGAGCACATCCGCAGTCTTTTTCCCCTGGTGCCGGTGGGGACCAGTGTGGAGTACACCTACGAACCCGCCCTGGTGGGCTTCCGCAGCGGCCGGGTCTACCTCTCAGTGCACGAAGATTATTACTTTAAAATCCGTTCCATGATTTTCCATGTCCTGAGCCTGCTTGACAGCCATGGCCTCACGGGTATGGTGAACATGCAAAAGGTGATGCAGACCGTGGAGGAGCAAACCGGCATGCCCATTGACATCAGCCGGGGACAGGGAACCGGCCTGATGAGCCAGCGATAAAGCCCTGGAGAGTGAGAGACTAATATCAGCCGGTTTTCGGGTTTCAATTTCCGGTTTCCTGTTGAAATCAATTACAGTTAGAAATAAGTTACAGTTTGACTTTTATTACATGGTGTATGGAGACTGGTCTTAACGAATTCCTCACACCCTCCTTCAATAAGAGGTCCCCTTCTCTGGCCTCATTAGACCTGTTGAAATGAAGCAGTCGCAGGGGCCGGGCCAGGTGTCGGCCCAAAATTACGGGCTGACACGCGGGTCCGCCCCTACTGGTTTGATGCAGGTCATGGTGAAAATAGTATAAGCCGCAAACTTCAGCCTGCCTATGCCCAGGCGGAAAAGCCTGGGCACCTTCGTTTGGAAACCGTTCTCAAAACCAGGAAACGGCCGGTGGCAGAAGTTCCCTCACACCAAGTTGCGTTCCAAAAAGTAACATTTATAACCTGTTAACCTGTAAGCACAAATTTCCCTTTAGAACAGGGAGACCTGGGCTGGCTGAATTATTGATTCCCCCTTTTTTAAAGGGGGCAGGGGGGCTTGTTAACTCCCGGTCCAGGGCAGATCTACAAACCATGGCGGTGCAGCCTGAAGTCTGGAAAAAGAAATTCCTTCACCCCCCAGTATTACTTCCATGAAAGCAACTTCATATCACTGGGCAGCCCATCCTTTTCGGGCCGATTTTGCCTGTGCGCCTGGCAACCTGAAATATGAACGTTTTGTGGACAGCAGTGAGGTGAGGTGAGGTAATGGGCGGGCCTGTGGCCTGAGGGGCGTCGAGAGAGAGTTCTCTCAAAAAACAGAAGGTGTGTTGAACTGCACTAGCAGTTCTCCACACCTTCTGACAAGAAGCGCGCTTGGGCTTAAGCCCGAATTAGCAGGGTCTTCTCTTTTTCTTAATCTTCTTAACCTTCTTCTTCTTGATGATAACTTTTTCCATCATGGGCGCCATCGCGCATACCTTGGCCGCGGCATCTTCCGCACGGGCGGCGGCAGCTTCAGCCTTCTTCGCTGCAGCAGCAGCCCGCGGTCCGGGGACCTTAGCGTCATTAGCGGCGGCTTCCGCCTTTATGGCGGAGGCTTGTGCCCGTTCAAAAGAGGCTTTGGACTGATCTCTGTACATTCTGCACTGATCATTCCATTTCCGGCAACAGCCGGTGCCTCCCAGCACCAGGGCAAAGACCGCGAGGAGCGCGATTGCAAAGCCAGCTTTCAGTAACGGCTTCCTCATCGATTACCCCCTTTCGAGAGAGATTTGATCTCTTCTCTTTTCGTTTGCACCAGGTGCTTTACTTCCGCATCTTTCTCATCAAGCATGCTTCGGCCTTAGCCGCAGCAGCTTCAGCCCGGTCAGCCGCAGCCTCAGCCTTATCAGCAGAAGCTTTAGCGTCCGCAGCCGCCATTTCCGCATTCCGAGCAGCCTGGTCGGCTCTGGCAGCCGCAGCAGCTGACTGATCGGCGTAGGATTTTGCCTCTTCTGCGGCCTTTTTACACGGCCCGCAACAACCTGCTCCCAAGGCGACAACAAACGCCAAGAGAACCGCCAGAGCAAAACCCTTCTTCCTCAAAGCTTTCCTCATCATTTATCCCCCCTTTTCGTAAGGAATGGTTTAAGGGTTCATAAAGCTGCGTTAATTTAATATCATGGAAACCAAAATATCAAGAAAAAATATGGCCCCTTTGATTTTTTTTTGGGTAAGACTTTGGTCATCCTTAAGAATTTTGCTTTTCACTAATATTATTTTAACTAAATCAATGGGTTATCTTTAAGATAATTCTTCCAGCAATTTTTCCACGGGCTGCAGATCTCCCCAATTATTACCTGCGTTCAGGTCCACAATCAAGGGAATTTTAAGATTTACCACCTCTTCCATGGCCCGGCGCACCACCTTGGCCGTGGCGCGCAATTCTCTTTGCGGCACCTCCAGCAGCAATTCGTCATGGAGTTGGAGAAGCATGCAGCCTGACAGACCGGCCTCTTTCAGGGCCGCCTCCACCTCCAGCATGGCCTTTTTAATAATATCGGCAGCGGTGCCCTGGAGGGGGGTGTTCACGGCGCTTCTCTCCGCTTCCTGGCGTACCAGGCGGTTGCTGCTGTTGATCTGGGGGATCTGGCGGCGGCGGCCCATAAGGGTGGTCACCCAGCCATGCTGGCGGGCCTCCTCCAGGGTCTGGTCCAGGTAGGCCTTGACCTGGGGGTGGCGGGCGAAGTAGCGCTGAATGAATTCCTGGGAGAGGCGGTTGCCGACGCCCAACTGTTTGGCCAGCCCGAAGGCGCTCATGCCGTAAATGATGCCGAAATTGATGACCTTGGCCTGGCGGCGCATCTCCGTGGACACTATCTCCGGGTGAATGTTAAACACCGTGGCGGCGGTCTGCCGGTGAATGTCCATGCCCTCCCGGAAGGCCTGCAGAAGGGCGGCATCCCCGGCAAAATGTGCCAGGAGCCGCAATTCCATCTGGGAGTAGTCGGCGCTCAGGAAAACCTGGCCCTCATCCGCCACAAAGGCCTGGCGTATTTGAGATCCCATTTCCCCCCGCACCGGGATATTTTGCAGGTTGGGGTCCCGGCTGGACAGGCGGCCGGTGGCGGCCGCGGACTGGACGAAGGTGGTGTGCACCCGTCCGGTCTCCGGGTTGACCAATTTCAAGAGCGCGTCCACATAGGTGGCTTTGAGCTTGCCCAGGCTGCGGTAGGTGAGCACCCTGGCGGCGATGGGAGCCTCCTCGGACAGACTTTGCAAGACCTCCATGTCCGTGGAATAAGCGGTCTTGCCCTTGGTCTTCTTCTGGGGGGTCAGCTTCAGTTTCTCAAAAAGAATGCGCCCGAGCTGTTGGGGGGACTGGATGAGGAAGGGCTCTCCCGCTTCCTCATAAATCTCCTGTTCCAGGCGAGCCATCTCCTTTTCCAAATCCTGCCCGAAACGGCTGAGGAAATCCCGGTGCACTTTGATGCCCCGGGCCTCCATGTGGGCCAGCACCCCCAGCAAAGGCAATTCCAGGTCCTGGTAGAGGGAGCTGAGCCCTTCCTGGGCCAATTCTGCTTCGAGCTTGGGCCAGGCTTCCAGGATGGCCGCCGAGCGCAAACCGGCATACTGAGCCGCCACCTCCGGGGGAAGGTCCGGGGCTGCGGTGGGTCGTCCGGCCAGTTCCCGGGGACCGGGAAGGTTGACCCCTAAATAATGCAGCGCGATGTTTTCCAGATTTTGCTCGTAGCGGGCCGGGTTGAGGAGATAGGAGGCCAGGAGGATATCTCCCTGGCCCCCGGCCAACTTCCGGCCGAATCGGGCGGTTACCTGGAGAACCGCCTTTAAGTCCGAGCTCAGCTTGACGATGCCGGGGTCCTGCCACATCGGCCCCAGGGTTTCCCAGATAAGGTCCGGAGGCAATTCCCCCTGGAAGGGCAGATAAACCCCGGCTCCCGGCCGCCAGGACAGGGCCAGGCCGGCCACCGGCGCCATGATGGGATGTTGGGGGCCTAAAAGGAAAAAAATCCCTACGTCCTTGACGCCCTTCAGGTCCTCCGCCAGTTGTTCGAGGGCCGCCTTCTGTTGAATGAGTTGAAAAGCCCCGGCGGGGGGCGCCTCGGTGCCCAGCTCCTGGGTGAACTTGGTAAATTCGAGCTCTAAAAAGAGCTGGCGCAAGGTCTCACGGTCCGGCGGGCCGGGACGGAGCGTCTCCAGATCTGTCTTCAGGGGCGCCTGGTCATCAAGCAGAACCAGGCGGCGGCTGAGCCGGGCCTGGTCGGCGTGTGCCGTCAGCTTGGCGCGCAGGCCCTTTTCTTTAATATCCTCTAGATGATTTAAAAGATTGTCCAGGGTGTGGTACTGGTGAATGAGCTTGAGCGCAGTCTTTTCTCCGATGCCCGGCACTCCGGGAATGTTGTCGCTGGCGTCCCCGGCCAGGGCCTTGACCTCCACCAGCTCAGCCGGGGAAACGCCATATTTCTCCTTGATGGCCTCAGGATCAAAGCGCACGTTTTTCATGGGGTCCCACATGACAACCCCCTCCTGGACCAGGGGCAAAAGATCCCGGTCCCCGGAGACAATCTCCACCTGGAGCCCATGCCGGCGGGCTTCCCGCACCAGGGTGGCAATCAGGTCGTCGGCTTCGAAGCCTTCCATCTCCAGGCGGGGAAGGTTCAGCCCCTCAATGATTTTCTGGATATAGGGGAGCTGCATGACCAACTCCTGGGGCATGGGGGGGCGGTGGGCTTTATACTCCGGATACTCCCGGTGCCGGAAGGTGGGCGCCTTGGAATCGAAGGCCAGGGCCAGATATTGGGGCTGGCGCTCCCGCAGGACTTTGAGGAGCATGCTGGTGACGCCGAACGCGGCATTGGTGGGAAAACCCTGGGAGTTGGCCAGTCCCCGAATGGCGTGAAAAGCCCGGTATATGTAGGAGCTGATATCCAGGAGATAAAGAGTTGGGGAGGCCATGATGGCGCGTCCTCCTGGTCCCTTATACCCATTAAATCAGGATGGTGTCAAGGCTAAGGGGTGAGTTCGAGGGAGAGGGGTCAGTGGAAGGTTCCAACCTCTCTCCCCGAACTCGGTTGGAGTATAGGAGGGAAGGAACAAATGGTAGATGGGAGCCAGGCCCCCAGGCCCCCGGGTCTTGCTGGTTCAAGTACTTCACCCGCTCATCTATTTCTCCGACGGCAGGCGGCCTGCCAGTTGCGGGGATTGGAGTAAAACTTCCGCGGCCTTGCCGGCCTTAAAATATTGGGCGGCAATCTTGAGACGGGCCAGACGTTCCATGGCCGAGGGATGGTGGTCCAGAAAGTCGGTGCTCTCAAAGGGATCGTGCCTGGCGGCCCCCAGACGCTCCCACACCGCCAAACCCCGCTCCACATCATAGCCCGCCTGGTATGCGAACCACATACCGTAAATGTCAGCCTCCCGCTCGTCTTCCCGGGAAAAAGCGCTCACCACCGCATCCCGAACAGAGAGCGGCCCCGTTTCTTTGAGCCAGAAAGCGCTGCTGAGATTAGACAGCTTGCCGATGGTTTGGGTGGCGAACAACCCCGCCAGGACCCAGACCTTGCCGGCCATGCCCCCCAGACGGCGTTGTCCGGCGCCCCGGGTCAGGTGTCCGAAGGTGTGGTGGGCCAACTCATGTCCCTCCACCAGGGCAAGTTCGTCGTCATTCAGGCAAAATGACACCAGCCGGGAAGTGAGGATGACTCGCCCGGGCGCGGCAAAAGCATTGATCTTCTGGTCGTGGGTGTCCACCAGGATGGCGTATTCCGCAGGCAGGTGCTGGGGATAAAGGGTGACCGGGAATTTCTTGCCTTCTCTCAGGATAAGCAGTTCCACCGGGCCGGACAGGTATTTTCCCCGGGTCTCCATGGCCGCATGCCGGACATCCAGCATCAGGGCCACCAGGACCTCCCCCGGCAAGGCCAGAATGTTGACGCCGGGGGTAACGCCGCGCTGACCGTAGTAAGTGCGCCTTTGTCCCCAAAACAGGTCCCGGGACACCTCCCGCACCCCCCGGATTTTTTCATCCCACTTGGCAACCCAGGGGTCGATGGGCCAGTTGTTCACGCCCAGGATGACATCCCCCTGTTTCAGGCCCATATCATGGGCCGGAGAGGGCCGCCAGACATTGTCGATGACGATGCGCTCCCCCTCAGTGATCCACCAGTTGAATCCCAGAAAGGGGTAGCTCTGCCCCCGGCTCTGGGGAACAGTGGCCAAAAGGCGGATGAAGACCTGGGAGACCCGGTCCAGGGACCAGGTTTTGTAGGGGTGTTTACGGCTGGCCGCGATCTGGGCCTCTTCCATCTCCGCCACGGTGGGAGTGGGCCGGGTAACCTGGGCGCACCCCCCCAAAAGGAGCAAGAGGAGCCCCAACCCGGCCAGAAAATGTCCCTGCCTTAGAACACGTAACGCAGGGACATGCCTAGAACATAGATGTAATAGTTGTCTACCCATTCTCGAAAATAGAAAAAGTGAGGATGAATGAAGAAGTTTTTCACCGGCTCCATTTGCAGGGCCACCAGCCCGTGAAACCCCGGACCCCAGTCGCCATGCTGGTTTATCCCCTGGAGGGAAGCCTGCAGGATGATGGTGGGCAGCCGGTAGATCTGGCGGTAAAAATCCAGGGTGATGCCCAGGGCGCTATAGGATTTCGGGCTGAAGTAGCTGGCCTTCTGTTCACTGTATTTGGTCAGGTAGTAGTGAGGAGTCAGACCCACATGCATCCGGGGCTGTTTCACCGGATACCAGCTCAACCCCTGAAACAAGGTCAGGCGGCTGTTGTCATCCGAGAAGAGGGCCCCGGAGATGGAGCCTTGCCAGGCCAGGTTGGGGCGAAACTGGTGGGTGAAATTGAAATCCAACTGATTCAGGGTAACAAGGGGCACGTCCCCCAGATTATTCACCGACTGGTAAAGGCGGGGCAACAGATTAGGGTCATAGTCGAAAATATCCTTGCGGGAGAACTTCAGGGTGCCGTCGGTCTTGAGTCCCATGGGGAAATCCACCTGAACGCTGCCCAGCAGGCGGTCTCGCTGGTCTTGCTCAGTCCCCTTGGTTATCCGGGACTCTGTAATGAGGTGGGGGGGTGGCGGGAAGGGGTACCAGGTGGCCCCTTTCTGGACGATTTCCCGGTCCACCCGCTTCCAATACCGCCGAAAAATGAGCTCTCCACTTAGTTTGATGCGGTTGGCCAGATTGACGGGGCCGGCGCCCAAAACGAGATCGGCCATGCGTAGACGGGCCCGGTTGGTGGTCTCCTGGGCGTTTACCTGGTCCAGACCCAACCCGCCGATTATGGGGCCCTGCTCCTGGGATTCCTTGATCTGGCGGTAGCCCCGGTATTCTATAGCCACTTGCATGGGGACGGCCTTGGCCACCCAGAAACCGGCGGTGGCCCGCAACAGCCAGCCGTAGAGCTGATTGCTGTCCCGAAACCACAGGGTTTCCGGCTGGAGAATCGGGATCGCCGAGGGACTTGGCAGCCCCCCAAAAATTTCCCGGTCAGGGCGGGAGAATTGCCAGGGCCGCATGGTCTCTTCGGCCTGACCTTCGCCCCGGGAATAGGCAAAAGCCCGGGAGGCCAACTGGGGCCGCTGACTCTGGCGGACATCCTCCATTTCATTTATAAGTTCCACGTCCTGAGGGGCATTTTGCAGAGCCCGCACAAAGGCGCGGTGCGCGCCGCCCAGGTTGCCCGCAGCCCGGGCCCGGCGGGCCGCGGCCACCCGGGCCGCCTGGGAATTGGGCGCGGTTGCCACAATTTCGGAGTAGAGCACCAGGGCTTGCCGCTCTCCCATGGCTTCCAGCACCCGGGCCTTTTCCATGAGATACTCCTCCCGGGGCAGGCGGGTTGCCAAAGACTCCAGGTTTTGCAGGGCCTCGGGATAGCTTTTCTGCAGCCGGCAGGCCTGGATCCGGAGAAGCTGAATCTGGGAATAGGTCCCATGGTCAGGGGGGACCTTGGCCGCCGCGGCTTTCACTCCTTCATACTGCCCCCGCATCAGGTAAAGGCGGGCTATCTCCAGGGCATTGTCCGGGGTGAGGGGCTTATTGTTCAGGGTGGCCAGGACCTTGCTCCAGTCCTTCTGGGCCGTCTGGCATTGGAGGACCAGGTCGGCTAACCGCTGGTCCTGGGGCCACAACTTCTGAGCCCGGCGATAGTAACTTTCTGCGGCCTCCCGGTCCCCCAACTCCATGGCCAGGTCGGCCAAAGCCAGGATTTCCCCGGGGCTGTCCGGCCAGCGGGACCGGCGGTAGTCCTTGAGAACATGAAGAAGATAGTCAAGTTTCCCGCCGTGCCTCCCCAGGCTCGAATTAAAAAAGGCCACCGTGGCCACATATTCCGGGCTGTCCACCCTGATGCCGGGGATGCGGTAAGCAAGACGCGACAAGTCTTCATAGCTGGGCAGCTTGGGGAGCAGATAGGCCAGAATCAGAAGACTGGCATGGTGATGCCGGTTTTTATAAAGGTTTTCCACCATGAGATCAGCCGCCAGCCGGCAGGCCTCGGGCTCCGGGCTCTGGCAGAGGGTCCGGGCCACCCACACGCGTTCCTCCGGCTCAAGCTGGTCTTTGT
>JBAQHL010000583.1:0-8441 GCA_049288295.1 Desulfobaccales bacterium | reverse complement strand
TACCTGGTCAGGCGTCCCACAAGCTCAGTTGCCCGTTTGGCTTGGCCGCGGGTGCCGATCTATTAAGAAACCTCCCAGCAATCAGCCGGGCCAGCAGGGAGGCGTTGCCCCCGGCCCGGTTGTTGATGATAACACCAATTAACCGACTATTCTCCTGACAGGGCGGCGCGCAGCCGCTCCGGCAGGTCCCGGGGGCGAAAGGCTCGATCGATGGCCACCAGATTGGCGGTGCCTTCCGCCAGGAGTTCCTAGCCCTTTGCTGGGAAAAACTCAAACCGGAAGATGATGGCTTTGCTGCGGATTTCCTGGATGCAGGTGTGCACCCGCAGCAAGAGGTGGGCTGCGCACCCCTCATTTGCCGGGTAATGCCCCTTCTAATATTTGATAGTTGAAACATCGTGTGCTAAATGGACAACATATATAACATATTGAATTGTTAACATTTTACCATTTCTTAGAAAAATTTGTTCAATTTCTTGGACAGATTGCCTAATAAAAGATTGAAATTAGGTTGGCTCAGATATTGCACATATTTAAAGGAAAGTTCAACTAAGGCTGCCTTATTTTAGATTAAGTTGACCTTTTGTTAAGAACCTGTTTAAAAACATTTTTTCCAGAAAAACTGTGAAAAGTATCGATTTTGAGGAGTATTTGTGCTACTATATCATCCGCAAGACGATTGGGTGGGAAAGGAGACTTTTCGGTAATGAACCTGGGATAGAAGTCTCAACCCCAACATTTTAGCCGTGGTGGCCAACACCCTTGGGATTCTTTAAAAAGGCCAGGGGAATGTAAAACCGTCTTGTGGAAGCTTGTGTTTGATGGCCCATGGAAAGGATGAACTTGCGCTAGTAAATTATTGGCGCTTTTTAAAACTTTAATGATCAAATCAGGTGAAAGGAGATTACCAATGAAGAGGCGTTTATCCTGCTGGAGCTTATCTGCACTTTGCCTGGCGGTTTTGGCCCTTTGCGTCCCCGGCTCCGTCTGGGGGGTTTCCATCCCTATCAACAACCCGGACTTTGAATCAGACGTTCTTCCTGTAAGAAATTTCATCGAAGGTTCCTTTACCGGTTGGACTGTAACTAATAATGCTGCGGAGGGTTTGGGGGGTGTCTGGCACCCCATAATTGGAAACCCCAAACCGTTTTATGGCTACTCATCCTCCGTGCCTGGTCCATTCAATGTGGGCATAGCCTCAGGCACAACCATTTTCCAGACGCTCAGTTCAACCCTTGAACCAAATACGATATATACGTTGCAGGTATATGTTGGGACCTGGTTGACCGGTCAAGCAAATTATACTGTTGCATTATTGGCAGGAGCAAGTGACGTCTTGGCCTCCGTAACGGGGATCGCTCCCTTCGATGCTTTCTCTCTTGTAACTTTGGACTATACTTCAGGCGGTGCAGGCAGTTCATTTTTAGGGAATCCTCTCACGATAGCACTAAGCAGCGGACCTATTGAATCGAATTTCGACCTGGTAACCCTGAACGGTTCTGAAGTGCCACTACCCTCCACGCTCCTGCTGGTGGCCTCCGGTTTAGGGGGTCTGGCTCTGATGCGGCGGAGGTTTGTTCTTTAAGTTGCTAAGCCCTTGACATAAGAAACGCGAAATTACCCAGCCGGGGCTTTGGGGTCCCGGCTTTTTCTTTTTTAACTCGTTCCCAAATCACACTTGGGAACGGAGAGGATTTGTCAAGCTAAGCCTGACGCTTTCCCGCCGTTCATAACATTTGCGGCATAAGATCTGCTCTCTACCAGCACTTTCTAACCCGCTTTATTCATGAACATCTCGATATGTATGACAACTATTCAAAATATATAGCTAAAACTAATAGCCTTAAATAGCCGAGTGTTTCTTTGCACAGGCTGGAAAGCCTGTGCCACCAAGTTCTTTGCAACCTGGGGAGTTATTCCGGGCTAATTGAAATCTATGGGGGGACTATTTCCCTGACAACGCGGCGCGCACCCGCTCTGGCAAATCCCGGGGGTGCCAGGTGCGGTCGATGGCCACGAGGTTGGCGGTGCCTTCCGCCATGAGTTCATCGCCCTTTTCGGGGAAAAACTCAAACCGGAAGATAATGGCTTTGCTGCGGATTTCCTGGATGCGGGTGTGCACCCTAAGGAGGTCGCCGTAGCGGCTGGGACGGCGAAAGCGCCCCCAGGCCTCCACGATGGGGAGCCCAAAACCCTCCTCGGTGTTCTTGAAGGTCTCCTGGGGCTTAAGCCCGCAAGCCCGCAAAAACTCTTCGATGGCGCGGTGGATATAGCGGAAGTAGCTGACGAAATAAACAATGCCGTAAGGGTCGGTGTCCCCGAAACGCACCCTGACGGTGGTTTCATGCATGAAAGCCGGGGTCTCTGTGCCCTTGGTGTTCAAGCCCTGCCCCTTTCCTCTCTTTTGCCTATCTTAATGCACTTTTGGCCGAAAAGTCCATGGAAAAGTGGGCAGAAGCCGCGGCAAGCTCTTTTCGCTCATCCTGTGGGAGACAAGGTCCTCAGCTTCTTGAAAAATGACTTTAACTTTATATGAAAATGTAGCGCCGGCGCCCTCGCCGGCGATAAAACTCCCTAAGGCGACGGTTCACCATCTCAGGTTTCTGTTTTGTGCCTATGACCGTTTGCAATACCCTTGTATGGCATTTAAGTGCGTTCTCAATCACTAACGGTTCGGGGTCGTTGTTTTAAGTCCCCCTCTCCTAAAGGGGGATTTAGGGGGATGATCAAGCGGTTATATAATCCCCCCTGCCCCCCTTTAGAAAAGGGGGGTGATTTCTCCCTGGCTTAACTACCTCATCTCGTCCCCAAGCTCCCGCTTGGGGACGCCCGTGGGCGCCAGGCTCCGCCTGGCCCGGGCAGCTTGACCATCCGAGCCTCCACTAAGGCTAAGGAGCAAAGCAGAGCTTTGCAGCCAATTGGGTTCCCAAGCGGAGCTTGGGAACCAGAAGGAGTCGGTAACCGGTTGAAAGTCCCACTTATGCCGGGTGAAATTGAGAGTTTTTTCCCTGACCTTGGCAAAAAACAGGCGAAGACTGAAAGAAAAGACAAATTTTCACAAGAATCAGGGTTGACAGATAATAAAAAAGAAAATAAGGTTACCTATTCAAAGACTCGCCCTTAGCATGTATACCTGCCGACCACATTCCCCTTTGAATTATTCAGAATACCTTGACCAGGGACGAGGGCTTACGTTGAAAAGGAGTCACCCATGAAAACTGTGGCTGAAAAGCTCCAGGAACTGCGGGAACGGGAAGAAAAGATCAAGGCCATGGGCGGCCCCCAGGCTGTGGACAAGCAGCTCCAATCGGGCAAGCTCACCGCCCGCCAGCGCCTGGATGTGTTCTTTGACCCGGGCACCTTCCGGGAAACGGATATCTTTGTCAAACACCGCTGCGTCAATTTCGGCATGGAGAAGGTGGAAATTCCGGCGGACGGCGTCATCACCGGTTTTGGCCGGGTGAACGGCCGGCCGGTTTTTGCCTTTGCCCAGGACTTCACCTCCCGGGCCGGCTCCCTGGGGGAGATGCACTCCAAAAAGATCTGTAAGGTCATGGACCTGGCTTTGAAGGCCGGGGTGCCCTTCGTGGGTCTGAACGACTCCGGGGGGGCCCGCATTCAGGAAGGCGTGGATTCTTTGAGCGCCTACGGCCAGATTTTTTACCGGAACGCCATCGCCAGCGGCGTGATTCCTCAGATTTCCGCCATTATGGGCCCCACCGCCGGCGGCGCCGTGTACTCCCCGGCCATGACCGATTACATCTTCATGGTGAAAAACACATCTTACATGTTCATCACCGGCCCGGACGTCATTAAAAGCGTCACCGGCGAGGAGATCAGCTTTGAGGACCTGGGCGGGGCCATGGCCCACAACGCCAAGAGCGGCGTGGCCCATTTCGCCTGCGACAGCGACGAGGACTGTTTAAACCAGATCAAGCGGCTGTTGTCCTTCCTGCCCAACAACAATATGGAGGACCCGCCCGTCAGCCCCTGCGCCGATCCCGCGGGCCGGGAGGATGCGGCCCTGGACCAGATCGTGCCGGACGAACCCCGGGCTTCCTATGACAAGTTCGACGTCATCCGGGCCATCGTGGACGACGGTGATTTTTTTGAGCCCCATCACCATTATGCCCGGAACATGATCACGGCTTTCGCTAGGCTTAACGGCCGCCCCGTGGGCATCATCGCCAATCAGCCCAAGGTGCTGGCCGGCTGCCTGGACGTGGACGCGGCGGACAAGGCCACCCGCTTTATCCGTTTTTGCGACGCCTTCAACCTGCCCCTGTTGACCATCGCCGATGTGCCCGGCTATCTCCCCGGCAGCGACCAGGAGCATCACGGCATCATCCGCCACGGGGCCAAGCTCCTGTGGTGCTACTCCGAGGCCACGGTGCCCAAGCTGACCCTCATCACCCGCAAGGACTATGGCGGGTCATACCTCGCCATGTGTTCAAGGGACCTGGGGGCGGACATGGTCTTTGCCTGGCCCACCGCCGAAATTGCGGTCATGGGGGCCTCCGGCGCGGCTAATGTGATTTTCCGCAAGGAAATCAAAGCCGCGTCCGACCCGGAAGCCAAGCGCCAAGAGATTATCGACAACTACGAAAACCTGCTCTACAACCCCTACATTGCCGCTTCCCGGGGGTTTGTGGACCAGGTGATCGTTCCCCGGGAAACCCGGCCACGGCTGATTGAGGCCCTGGAGATCCTGTCCACCAAGCGGGAAACCCTGCCGCCCAAGAAGCACGGGAATATTCCGGTTTAAGAGGGGGCTGTAAGCAATAAGCTATAGGCCTTAAGCTAAAAAATGTTTATTCGAAGCACCGGGGGCAAAGCGACTTACCTTCTTCAACGCCTGGTTCTTGAGTGCTTATAAGAGCCCAAAGCCTACAGCTTACAGCTTATAGCCAATACAGGAGACAGCTTACATGAGTCCCATGAAACCGCAAATTCTGGCTGCCATCAGCGGGGCCATTCAAGCATATATTCAGGAAGAAGAGGCCATGCTGGCCGCGGCGGCCGTGCCCGCCACCCTGGCTCTGCCGGCTCCGCCCGCTAATCTCTGGGGCATCAGCGGCCGCCAGTGGACCATGCAGACGCGGCAGCTTATTCAGCGGCGCAGTTTAAGGTAGCCGTAAGCTTTAAGCCTTAAGCTGTAAGCGTTAAGCCTTAAGCTAAAGTTAAGGAAAAAAGAACAACGTAAAGGAAAGCAATAAAAGGTGCCTAGTCACCGTTATCAAATTTCTCAGCCCTTTTTTTATAAAAGCCTAAAGCTTATAGCTTACGGCTTATAGCTAAAGACGACGAAGGAGTCATAAACATGGCCGGAAAAAACCCCATTAAATTCACCGACACCACCTTTCGGGACGGCCACCAGAGTCTCTTGGCCACCCGGATGCGCAGCGAAGACATTATTCCTTTCATGGAACGCATGGACCAGATGGGCTATTGGGCCCTGGAGGTCTGGGGGGGCGCCACCTTTGACACCACCCACCGCTTTCTGGGGGACGACCCCTGGGAGCGCATCCGCACCATCAAGGGGATTTTGAAGAAAACCCCCACCATGATGCTCCTGCGAGGCCAAAACCTGGTGGGCTACCGCAACTATGCCGACGACCTCACCTACCGTTTTGTGCGCTACACCGCCGAGGCCGGGGTGGACATTTTCCGGGTCTTCGACGCCTTAAACGATATGCGCAACTGGGAAGTCTCGGTGAAGGCCCTCATGGACGCCAAGAAGGAAGGGCTCATGGCCCACTTCCAGGGGGCCATGTGTTTCTCCCTGACCCAGCGGCGCATGGGCGGCCCCATCTTCAACCTGGATTACTACGTCAAATTCGCCAAGCGCATTGAAGAGATGGGCGCCGACTCCATAGTCCTTAAAGATATGGCCGGCATGGTTTCCCCCAATGACGCCTATGACATCATCAAGGCCGTCAAGGAGACCGTTAAAATCCCGGTGGAATTCCACACTCACTACACCAGCGGCTCCGGCTCCATGAGCTACCTCAGGGCCATCGAGGCCGGGGTGGATATCCTGGACACCTGCTTGAGCCCCTTTGCCCTGCGCACTTCCCAGCCGGCCATCGAGCCCCTCCTAGTGGCGGTGGAGCAGACCGACCGTGAGACGGACATGGAGCTGGCCAAGCTCATCGAAATCGGCCAGGACCTGGAAAAGGTGGCCCTGAAATACCGGGACCTCCTGGACACCTCCAAGATGGCCCAGATCGATACCGGCGTGCTTCTGCACCAGATTCCCGGCGGCATGTACTCCAACCTGGTGAACCAGCTCAGGGAAGCCAACGCCCTGGACCGGATCCTCGAGGTGATGGCGGAACTGCCCCAGACCCGGAAAGACTTGGGCTATCCGCCGCTGGTCACCCCCACCAGCCAGATCGTGGGCATCCAGGCGGTGATGAACGTCTTGTTCGGGCGCTACCAGATGGTCCCGGCCGAGGTTAAAGGTTTGGCTTACGGCCTGTATGGCAAAACTCCGGCCCCCATGGACACCAAGGTTCAGAAGATCATCCTCAAGGGCTACGAGCGGGGTGAGAAACCCACCACCAAGCGGCCAGGGGAAATCCTGGAGCCTGAATGGGACAAGGCGGTGGAGGCCACCAAGGGGCTGGCCAAACACGACGGCGACGTTCTGATTTACGCCCTGTACCCCACCACCGGCCAGCGCTTCCTCAAGTGGAAATACGGGCTGGAAGAGGTGCCGGCAGACGTCAAGGGCAAGACCCTGGAGCAGATCAAGCTGGAAGACGACGTTTATCTGACCATCAAGCAGAAAAAACTCTTCCAGAAGGTCAAGGAATACCTGGACAGCCTGGATAAGGCGGCCCCCGACAAGGGCCCCGGGCTTCGGGCCTTCAACGTCTTTGTGGACGGTCAATATTACGAGGTCGAGGTGGAATGCACCTCCGGCGCCCCGGTGATCACCTCGGTGACTCCGGCGGTGGCGGCCGCGCCCGCAGCAGCTCCCAAGCCGGCGGCGGCCCCGGCGGCAGCTCCGGCGGCTAAACCGGCGGCGGCCAAACCCGCGGCGGCCGAGGCATTGTCACCGGGCGATGTGCCCCTCAGGGCCCCCATGCCGGGCATGATCATCAGCTATGCCGTCAAGGTCGGGGACAAGGTCAACACCGGCGACCTGGTGTGCGTGCTCGAGGCCATGAAGATGCAAAATTCCCTCCCGGCCCCGGCCACCGGCACCGTCACCGCCATCAACTTCGAGCCGGGGGCCAGCGTCGCCAAAGACGCGGTAATCCTGGTCATCGGAAAATAACCGGATAACAGGAAGGGTCTTCCCTTCCTAACCGGAAAATCTCCCAGCAACCCCAAGGCGAGGCCCCAGCGGCCTCGCTTTTTTTTGGAAGCTATAAGCCTTAAGCCATAAGCTTTTTTCTTTCTCCCTCACCAGCAAATGGCATTTCCTGAGAGCCGCTAATTTTTTCTTTTGGGCCAGTTTTTTGCACTTCTGAGACCGAGTGAGCCCTTATTTAAATATCGCAAACTTTCACAATCGCCTATTAGCAGGCCTAGCCCCCGGCGCTTAACCTTCATAAAACAAGTTTTTTGCTTATAGCTTAAGGCTTAAGGCTTAAGGCTTAAGGCTTATACCCCCCCTTAACATTCCCATTTCCCTGCAGGTCTAATTAACTAAATCCAAGAGGCTTAATCTTTGGGGAGGAAGCCAGAATGAAACCGAAGTCGATCTTGAGCATGTTGGCTGCAGTTTTGTTGGCAGGGATGATTTTCCTCGGCGGCTGCGCCACCCCGCAGAATCCTTACACCTACCAGGGCGCCGGATTGGGAGCGGCTGTGGGAGCAGCCATTGGGGCCGGCGTTAATGGCAAAAACCCGTGGAAGGGTGCAGCTATCGGCGGTTTGCTGGGAGGTGCTGCGGGCGGCGTGGCCGGGGAAATGTACGGACGGTCCAATCCCTATTGTCCGCCTAACTGTCCGCCTCAGCAGGGCTATTACCCATCCCGGCCGCAACAGCCAGCTTACGGCTACGCTCCTAACCCTGGCTATAGCCAGCCTTATGGCGCAGTCAACCCCGCCTATTATGACGGGTATTAACCTTTAGAGTGAGGTAAGCTCCGCCAGGACGGGCCGCCGGATTCGTGGAAGTCGAGGCCAGGAGGGAGTAGGGCCTCCCGGTCTCTCTGGAATAAGCACAAGAAGGAGGACCATCATGTTGATGGGAAAGTTTTTGGGAATTACGGCGGCCCTGTTATTGGCGGCCGGCTGCGTGGCCCCGGTGAGCGGCTATTATGGGGGCTATGGCGATGGCGGCAACAGCGGCTATTATGATCCATCCTCTGGGTATGGGTATGGTGGTTATGGGTATTCATCTCCCGTGCCGACCTACGGGTATTCTTATGGCTACCCCGGAGGCAATGCCACCACCGTCTATAATTCCAGAACCGTGGTTTACC
>JBAQHL010000582.1:0-3205 GCA_049288295.1 Desulfobaccales bacterium | reverse complement strand
GGCGGTGGCCGGCCCCAGCGCAGATATTAGGCAAAAACTCATACAAGAAAAACCTGAAATTACCACCGGCGGGGTTGTTCAACCTTGCCGGTTTTTTTATGGTAAGATTTACGGCGGATGTAAGCCTTAGGCTTTTTTAAAATGATACCGTTTTGCAGTCAAACGGCAGCAGAGGCTGAAAAGCCTGTGCTGGCGCAGGTTTAGCCTCGCGGCTACAAAAAAATGCCCTTAGAGCGCAACTCGTTAACCTTAAACTCTCTTGAGAAGGAGAAAACCATGGAGCAAATACCCGAATCTGTTGGAGCCCCGCTCTCCCGGTCCCAGGTCCTGATGCGCCTGCTCTACACGGTGCTCTTTCTGTTCGTCATGGGCATCGTTATAATGATTATCAAGCTAAGCATCGCGTTCCAGTACATCCTACTCCTCATCACCCTGAAGCACAGCGAGCCGGTAAGGCGCCTCACCAACCAACTGGCCGCCTACGGCTACCGGGTGCTGCGCTACCTGACCTTAAACGACAACCTGCGGCCCTTTCCCTTTAACGAATTCCCCCAGGAGATGGAGCCGTCCGAGGGTGAGGTCAGGTTTGGGTAGGGCGATCTAGCCGAAAGTGGTCCAAAGGAAAATTGATAACCATTGTCTCTCTATGATTTTTCCTTTGGTGAAATGTCTGCTGTAATAAATGATGGCGAGCAGATGGATAATAGGGGAAAAAATGGGAAGCCCGGTAGCACGGGCTTCCAACCCGTGCCTGATGGACAGCTCATTAAAAAGCGGCGTCTCCTTCCCCATTGGCAGATGGGAGGGGCAGCCTATTTCATTACTTTTCGAACTAAGAGCATCAATCTTTCCCCAGGGGCTCGGAAGATCGTTCTGGAGGCCTGTGTTTACCTTGATGATAGGAAATATCATCTCTGGACCGCGGTGGCGATGCCGGACCATGTGCACCTGCTGATAACACCCAAAAAGAAAGCGGACGGACAATATTTCTCACTGACAGAAATTGTGCATTCATTAAAGTCGTTCACAGGGAACCGGATAAATAACCTCTTGGACCGACAGGGGGCTGCCTGGCAGGAAGATTACTTCAACCGCATTGTCCGGGATGAAGCGGAATTTTTAGAAAAGTGGAACTATACCCGCAACAATCCGGTGAAGAAGGAATTGTGTCAGCGTCCGGAGGAATGGGATGCCTTCTATGAGTATCAGGGTCCTCGTGTTTGGTAAACTTTAAAGCGGTAGAACGGTGAAATCGGTAGAACGGGCTTCCAGCCCGTTCCGGCACGGGCAGGATGCCCGTGCTACCGGGAAAAATAAGTATCAGATTAATAGTGGAAAGGTACTTTATGTGCGAAGCATGGCTTAAAGCTCATAAGAAATACACTTGGGAGGTAGATCTCAGTCGTTTTAGAGGTTCTCAAAATTATGAAGGTTATTTTAATCAAACTATTCAATCACCTGACGTGTTAGAGTTTGAAAATAAATTTAGGATTGCTCTCAATAATAATGAATATGTTGTCGCAGGCGAAGTTTGTTATTGGAAGAATTATGGAAATCATCAGGCGAGAAACAGAGTTGCGATAAGTTTGTTAACCTATTTGAAAGACTTTGAAAATTGGAATGGATTCATTCAGGCTATCGAAAGGGTATCAAACAATCCTACTTTTGAGAATTTTATTACTCTGCAAAAAGCATGTAATCAACAAAGAGGTTTTGCGACACTCATTACGTTCATAGCATTTTACAAACCATCAGAATATCCGATGGTTGACAAACATATCGCTAACTGGTGGAGATTAAATAAAGATAGATTTAACTATGCAAATTCTCAGGAATTTTCCCAAAGGAATGATGGCTGGATTCAACCTATTACAATTACTCAGAAAAGACAAAATTGGAACGCTTACCTGGCCTGGAAGGAGTTTTGTACGGATTATGCGAGAAGATTAGCAAGGAATTGCAAGTTTGATTGGCGAGCCAGAGATGTCGAAATGGCTGTCTGGGAGGCGTTTAAAAATAAAATATCTCTTAGTATCATACCATCAGTTTCATGAGAATATATTAAATAAATCTTAATAGATATGTTATCAATCCGCAACTTCAGCATTATCGCCCATATTGACCACGGGAAGTCCACCCTGGCGGACCGGCTCATCCAGGCCACCATCCTGGTGCCGGAAAGGCAGATGCGCGCCCAGATGCTGGACACCATGGACCTCGAGCGGGAGCGGGGCATCACCATCAAGAGCAACACCATCACCCTGCCTTATACGGGCAAAGACGGCCAGGCATACGCCCTCAACCTCATCGACACCCCGGGCCACGTAGACTTTTCCTACGAGGTCTCCCGGGCGTTGGCCTCCTGCGAGGGGGTGCTGCTGCTGGTGGACGCCTCCCAGGGGGTGGAGGCCCAGACCCTGGCCAACCTGTATCTCGCCCTGGAGCACAACCTGGCCATCATCCCGGTGATCAACAAGATTGATCTCCCCCAGGCGGACGTGCCCATGGTCAAGGAGCAGATCAAGCGGGAGTTGGGCCTGGACGAAGAGTCCGCCATCCTGTGCTCCGCCAAGGAGGGGCTGGGCATCAATGATGTGCTGGAGGCCATTGTCAGCCGCATTCCCCCGCCCCGGGGCGATGTTAAGGGGCCGCTGACCGCGCTGATTTTCGACGCCACCTACGACCCCTACCGGGGCACCGTGGTTTCCTGCCGGGTTTTTGACGGGAAGGTAAAGCCAGGGGACACCATTAAACTTATGTACAGCGGCGCCACCTACAAGGTGGAGGAGACGGGGCTGTTCAGCCTTGCCCGGGAGCCCCGCCGGGACCTCTCCGCCGGACAGGTGGGCTACCTCATCGCGGGCATCAAAACGGTGAGCGACACCCGCATCGGCGACACCATCACCCTGGAGAGCAATCCGGCGCCGGCGGCCCTCCCCGGATTCACCGAGGTCAAGCCCGTGGTCTTCGCCTCCATTTACCCGGTGAGCGCCGACGACTATGGGGCCCTGGTGGACTCCCTGGAAAAATATAAGCTGAACGACGCCTCTCTCATCTACCAGAAAGACTCCTCCGCGGCGCTGGGGCAGGGGTTCCGCTGCGGCTTCCTGGGGCTTTTGCACCTGGAGATCGTCAGCGAGCGCCTGGCCCGGGAGTTCGGCCAGTCCCTCATCATGACGGTGCCCGGGGTCCTCTATGAGTTCAC
>JBAQHL010000581.1:0-1566 GCA_049288295.1 Desulfobaccales bacterium | reverse complement strand
TCCCCCTTTAAAAAAGGGGGGTTCAAAAAACCAGTAAGCCCAAGTCCCCCTTTTCTAAAGGGGATTTAGGGGCAATACGGTTCACTTAAGCAATTTTAAAAATTGGTGGGCAGAGCCCACCCTACATTTTATTTGCTTGTTTGTCATGCTGAGCGCAGCGAAGTATCTCTCTTTTAGAGATTCTTCGGTCGCCTGCGGCTTCCTCAGAATGACAGAAAAATCAACGCCGCCTTTATGTATTTGGCTTTAAGTGAACGGTATTAGATTTAGGGGGATTTGCTAGGTATAACAAATAATGATAATTTACCTTTTTGAATGCAACTTGGTATGAAAAAACACCTTCCTGCCCGGCAAAAAATAAAGCCACCCTCAAGATGCTGGCGTCATCCTGAGGGCGGCCCCTCGTATTCATGCCAGGGGCAGCCGTAAAGCCGCCCTTCTCTGCGTCATCCCGCCTTATGACCAGAAAATATGCATCACCTAATCTTTTACGGGTTTTTTGGCATCTTCCATAATCTTCCGGGCAGTGTCGGGATCTCCGGCCTGGGCAAAGGCCGCGGCCATGGACAGGGCCTCCAGTCTCTTGGAAGCCGCACTCATGGTTTTGGTCAACATCTCCAGGTCCACCGGTTTGCGTAAGTAGGCGAACGCGCCCAGCCGCTCGGCCTCTTCCTGGTCTTTTTCGGTGCCGTGGGCCGTGAGCATAATGACCTGGATGCGGGGATAGGCCTTGCGCACCCGCCGGAGAACTTCCAGCCCGTCAATCCCCGGCATCTTGATATCCAGGATCATAATGTCCGGCTGCTCCTCGGCAATCCGCTGCAAGGCGGCCTCGCCGGTGAAGGCCGTGTCAGGGGCAATACCCCGCATCTCCAGACGCTCCCCTAACGTTTTGACAAACTCTTCTTCATCATCCACCAACAGAACCTTAAATTGACTCATGCTGGTTCTCCTTATTGCGTCTCTATCAGAGCCGGTTTCTTGGTTAACACACTTTGTCTATTTTTTCACATAATCTTGGCAGATTATCCACTGGTTGACAAGAGAAAAGATATGAGATTTATCCAGGTTAACCTTTGCTGAATAACAATCAATCCTTTGGCTTTTCCGGTTAAGTGGTTGGGATAGTCAGGATGACGCCCTCCCCGGCCGGGGGAGAGGAGATGGCCAGCCTGGCCTTCAGGGCCGCCACGACCTCTTGTAAAGAGGAGACCTTTGGTTCCATGTGGGTTTCCCAGCCGGGCTTTTTTTCGCCCCGCATCTCCAGGAGGACGGTCACCTCCTTCTGGTCGCCCCGGGGTTGAAGGATAATCTGGCCCCCGGACTCCAGGGACTCGGCCAGTTGTTCAATGACAGACCCAAGAACCAGGAGCAGGCGGAAGGGGTCGCTCATGAGGGACAGGTCCCGGTCAGGGGCCGCGGTCTTGAGCTCAATCCCCCGGCGCTTGGCCAGGCGGCGCATGAGCATGACTATCTGGTCCAGGAGCGCGGACACCTGAATGGAGACCAGGGGTTCGTCCATGCTGTGGGCGAACTGGTTGAGCCGGGTGGTGATGTCCACCCCCC
>JBAQHL010000580.1:0-1656 GCA_049288295.1 Desulfobaccales bacterium | reverse complement strand
TTCGGTTTGACATGCAACCAACCCAGCGACTAACTTATTGATAATTTATCTTATTTCCACCGAAAAAAGAAAACCGCCAACCGAAAACGGTATAAACCCGCCTAGGACCGATCACTGCCACAATGTAAAAAAAGTCCTGGTGACATAGGCGTCCCTCCTGTGCTGGCGAGAGGTTTGAGCCTCGCGGCTGCATTTTTTTATTTCAATGAAACGATATTTGAAAAATCCTGCCGGACAATAGTGCTCAGGACCCCGCAGCTGTTTCCCGGCGAGGGCGTCTGCCTTCATTTTTCAAGAGAATGTTTTGATTTCTGAGAAAATCCCACTGAAGGGCGAGAATCTATTCCGAGGTTTGTTCCTGAAGGTCTAAGGTGAGGAATTCCTTGAGCAAACCTTCCTGATGGGGAGTGAGATTAGTGGGAGTGGTGAGGGCGATTTCCACCAGGATGTCGCCCCGCTTACCGCTTTTGAGGTCCGGCAGACCCTCCCCCATCAGGGAAAAGACTTCACCGGTTTGGGTTCCGGCTGGGATGCGCAGGGAGGAATCACCGTTTAAGGTGGGAACGGTAATTTCCCAACCCAGGGCTGCTTCCACAAAGGAGAGCTCGGTGCGAAAGAGAAGGTCGCGCCCTTTGCGCCTGAGAAAGGGGTGAGGCGCCACCTCAATCTCAAGGTACAAGTCTCCGGTGGGGCCGCCGAAGCGACCCGCCTCCCCTTCCCCCCGCAAGCGCAGGCGGGTGCCTTTATCCACACCCGCCGGGATGCGCACCTGCATCTGGCGCTCCTCTCTGGTCGTGCCCGCGCCGCCGCAGGCTTCACAGGGATGAGGAATTATGCTGCCCGAACCCCGGCAAACCGGACAGGTGGTAAAAACCCGGAGCATCCCCCGGCTCTGGCTGACCTGGCCTTGACCGCCGCAGGCGGAACAAGTTTGAGGCTCGGTGCCCGGTTCCAGGCCCTTGCCTTCACACTGCTGGCACAGGACCCGGCGCGTCACCGTGATGCCCTTCTCCACCCCCGTCAGCACTTCCTCCAGGGTGAGGGTCATATAATGGCGCAAGTCAGCACCGGCCTGGGCGCGGCTGGTCCGGCCCCGGCGGCCTTCAAGACCGAAGAAGTCCTGAAAAATGTCCCCGAAACTGCTGAAAATGTCCTCAAAACCTCCCAGGTCAAAGCCGTTCAGGCCGGCAGGGCCATAGAGGTCGTAGAGTCTGCGTTTTTCGGGGTCGGAAAGAACCTGATAGGCCTCGGAGACCCTTTTGAACTCCTCTTCGGCGTTCCGGTCTCCGGGATTGCGGTCAGGGTGATGTTTGAGGGCGAGATGTCGGTAGGCGCTTTTTATTTCATCCAAGGTGGCGTCGGCACCCACCATCAACAAGTCATAGTAATCCACAGACTTTTCTCCCCCAAGCCCTATCTTGTCCTAATAGTTCGGCACATTGTTCAGTTAAGGTTATTGTTATCATCCCAGGTTGCCTTGTCAAGAAGGACGCCTCCCATACTGAGACTTTTGCAAGAATCATTCCTTCTCTGGGCTTAAAAAAAAAATTCCATCAATGCCATCAATGGATCATTTCGCCCCGGTTCTGGCCAAAACTCTGTCTTGAAAAGTTCCCATATAGGGCGGCCCATGGCCGCCAGAACTGGCTGATGGCG
>JBAQHL010000579.1:0-2655 GCA_049288295.1 Desulfobaccales bacterium | reverse complement strand
GGAGGGAGTTAATATGGCTGAAAAAAGAAGCCCAGTTGAGTTTCTGGCCCATGTGTTGACGCCGGAAAAACAAACCGACCACATCTGCTGGAAGTGCCAGGGGCTGAAGTGGGTGCTCAAAGGCTCCGGCTTTCCGCCCGCCGACATCATCGGCTGGTGCAAGAAGATCCACTGGCCCCATTACTGGTCCATTTCCGAAATGGACGTGGTAAAGAAGTGCTATGCCTTCGACGCACTCAAATGATATGAGCCCCGAGCTCATCCGCCAACACGGGCGGGAGGAACTTGAAGACCTGCGCACCCGGGTGGGGTACTGGCGAGACGATTTTCTCAGCCAGGCGCCCCCGGGGGGCGGCTCCGAGTGGCTTTTCCTGGTCAAGGAGTTCCACGCCGAGATCGATGAATGGCTCTACCCTTATCTCCGGCGGATGATCGAGACGGACCATGTCAGCCCGCAACAGGCGGCAGAATTCATGGATTTCTGCTACCGCCAGGTATTGCAAGTGGCCGTGCATTTAGGCATTACCGAGGATGCACCTGAAGAGGGGGAATCGTCTAAAACGATTCCTTTGATTTACAAGTGACGCGAGGAGGGTTAGCATGCCCGAACTGGTTCGTGTAAGTGTCTGCGGCTTTGACCCCATGCTCGTCAAGGGGTATGTGAAAACTGGATACCGGGCCCTGTGGTTCTACCTCCCCGATCAGATTTTCGAAGAATTCGATGTCAAAATCGGCGACAAGATCCAAGGGAAGCTGTTGGCGGTCATCAATCCCAAAGAGGAGCGCACCGCTGAGCCCAATGAGCAATTCGAGTGGCTGGCCAGCAAAGAGACCGGCTACGCCGTGCTCATCCCGGCGGAGACCATTACCAAATATGAACTCACCGAGTTCCATTTCGTTGAACTGGAACTGACCCACGTCGTGCGGGGCGACCAGATCACCTCGCTCTACCCCGGTGAGACCAAAAAACGCAAATGGTGGCCGGACGGCAAGATGAAGCTCAGCTACTCCCTGCCCTACGCCAAGTAAGTTTCATATGATTTGAACCAGCCTGGCCCTCTTCCGCTACCGGGGGAGGGCCAGTTTTTTGCCTGCCGATACCCCTTCCCCACCAAAGAAAAATCAGGTAGGCTTACCGAGGAAATCAAGAAAACGAGGAGAGCGGACAACTGTCATGGAAGAAGATCACACCCTGTTAGAAAACCAACCGCGAGACACCTGGGAAAATCTCGGGAAACTGGTGAATATCAGCAACCCCCTTTTCGACCGGACCCTGTTCCTCATGGGTTATGATTTTTCCTCAAATATTTACCTGATTCAGGGTGAGTATTGCTCCCTCATCGACCCGGGCAACGACTACACGGCCTTCATTCATTTAATAGAGCTGGGCATTAAACTGCCGGACATTAAAAAGATGGCCATCACTCACGGGCACCACGACCATGCCATGGGGGCCATAGAACTTTATCGCGGGTACCGGGGGTATGCCGATCAATTGGACGTGGAAGTCTTAATACATGAGGCCGGCCCTGCAGAATTCAAACAGATGATCCGCAAATTGGGATACAAGATCACCGAGTTGAAGGGTGGAGAAACGATAAATTTAAGCGGCTTTGACTTTGAGGTAATCTATACTCCTGGACATACCGTTGACGGCCTCTGCTTTTATCATGCCCCCACCCGCAGCTTGTTCAGCGGCGACACGGTCCTGCCCCTGGCCATGGCCGGGCCGGACGAAAAGGTCGCTGGCGGGCGGATGGATCATTATTTTTACTCTATCCGCTCCCTGTTGAAACGGGATGTCGACCATGTCTTTGGCGGACACGGCGGGGTGGCCCCCAACATCGGCCATTGGGTTATAGAAGAAACCTACGACGGCTTGATTAAAAAGAATGTGGGTGTCGAGACCCCCCTTCTGGAAGGGGCCGCCCTCCTGACCGGGCAGGGGCTTCTTGAAGAAGCCCTGTTCTATGTCGACAAGGCCCTGGCGGAAGCAGAGGATAATACCGAGGCCCTGGAGCTCAAGGCCTTTGTGCTCAACGACCTGGGCCGGGCCAAGGAAGCCGTGGCGCTCTTTGACCAGATCCTGGCTCAGCAGCCGGACAACGACAAGGTGCTCATGGGCAAGGGCTGCGCCCTCATGGGACTTGGCTGTCATGAAGAGAGCCTGCCCCTGTTCAGCCAGGCCCTGGAGCGCAATCCCCAATCCAGCGAAGCCCAGATATATAAAGGCATGGCCCTGTATCTTTGCGGCCGGGTGGAGGAGGCCCTGGACCTGCCAGCCTTCCAGGAAGAGTTCGCCAGCCGCCTCAAGACAGAACTGGAGAGCCTCTTGAAAGAGAAGGGCTCTGAGGCAGGTTCTCAGGGATAAACCGGATCTTAACAAATTGTCTGATATCTAGAAAATCCGGGTCGATAATCGAACAAATATAACCAATTAATATCCTTACTAAATTAAATATTTATGGGTCGAAATACAGACAAGCTGTTTGGCTTGTGAGGATTATCTCATTGATTTATCTATAGAATATTATGGCGCAACTTTTGCAAAGGTATTCTTTAATTCAGGAATTGATAATTTAACAACTTCGGCATAGTCTTTTCAGGGCCCCACGTCATGCCGGCGTGGGGTCTTTTTTTTCAACGTTCTTGCCC
>JBAQHL010000578.1:0-4470 GCA_049288295.1 Desulfobaccales bacterium | reverse complement strand
GGGCCCGTTGGCCCACCAAGCTGTGGCCAGAGGCCCACTGGGCCCGCCTGGCCGCCTGGCTGGCCCGGGAAAAAGGTTTCCAGGTAATCATTACCGGCAGCCCGGCGGACCGGGAATTGGCGGAGGAAATTGTCTCCCAGACCGGGGCGCCGCTCCTGAATCTGGCGGGGCGCACCTCTTTGGAGGAACTGGCGGCCCTGCTCCAAATGGCCCGCCTGGCCGTAACCACCGACACCGGTCCCATGCATCTCGCCTGTGCCCTGGGGACGCCGGTGGTGGCGCTCTTTGGCCCCACCGCGCCCTGGCGCACCGGTCCTTTCGGCGAAGGGCACCAAGTTTTGCGCCTGCCCCTCCCCTGCAGCCCCTGCTTCCGCCGCCAGTGCCCGGAGCCCCGCTGCCTCAGGGAGCTTCCGGCATCAGCCGCCCGGGAGGCGGTGGAGAAAATCTTGGTGCGCCGGGCAAACCCTGATAAAATTTCATAAATATGGCAAAAAGGGAGGGAGGCCAGATTCATGAATTTAAGGGTGGTGGATCTGGCCAAAGGGAGAAAAGACAAATCCCCCTGCCCCCCTTTAAAAAAGGGGGGTTCAACAAATCAGCAAGCACACGTCCCCTTTTGTTAAAGGAGGATTTTGGGAAATTTGAGAAGGATAACTTACTGGTATTTTGATCACAACTCGTTATAAGTCCCTAATATTGGAGATCATCATGGCCATCAGCAAAGAGTTACTGGAAATCCTGGCCTGTCCCAAGTGCAAGGGGGATATCTACCTGAACGAGACTGAGGACGGCCTTATCTGCGACAAGTGCCGCCTCCTCTACGAAATCAAGGACGACATCCCCATCATGCTCATCGACGAGGCCAAGCCCTTGCCGTGAGCTGAACGGATGATTGTGGGGGAGGGGAGTTCCCACGGGCTGGAAGCCCGTGCTACCGGGGTCTGTGGACCCCTGCCCCCTCTCGCCAGCCCTCTCCCCCAACCTTTTGATTCGGGAGCACAGGCTTCCAGCCTGTGCAACACAGGCAGGATGCCGGTGGGTCCCGGCAAAATGGCAATTGGCGCGGCAGGACGGGCTTCCAGTTCGTCCAGGCACGGGCAGGATGCCCGTGCTGCCGGCATATGCGGGTTGGGAGGGGGGATTGGGGGGAGGAAACCACAGACGGGATGCTTGTGGCCCCAGGAGCCACTGCTCCCCCGGTCCTCCCCTCAGAAAAAATCTTAAATATGTCCCAAGTATCCGCCATCATCATCGCCTTAAACCAGGAAGACCACATCGTTCCTTGTCTTGAGACGGTGCGCTGGGCGGATGACATTGTTCTTGTGGACTCGGGAAGTACAGACCGCACCCTGGAATTGGCCCGGGGGTTCACCGACCGCATTTTCACCATTGACTGGCCGGGGTTCGGGGCCGCCAAAAATTTCGCCCTCGACCAGGCCCGCTGCGACTGGGTTTTCAGCCTGGACACGGATGAGCGGGTCTCAGAGGCCCTGCGGGCTGAGATCCTGGGGGTGGTGCGGGGAAACAGTCAATTCGCGGGCTACCGGCTGCCCCGCAAAAACTATTTCGGAGGCCGCTGGATCAAACGCCTGGGCTGGTACCCGGATTACACCCTGCGCCTTTTTCGCCGGGGGCAGGGGCGCTTTAGGCCTCGGGCGGTGCACGAAGAGGTGGAGGTGAACGGCCCGGTGGGGTTCCTGCAAACTCCCCTGGACCATTACAGCTATGCCTCAGTGAGTGAATATATCAGGCGCCAGGACCGCTACGCCCGCCTGGCCGCCCAGGAAATGGTCAAGGAGGGCAGGCGCCCCCGGCCCGGAGAGCTTTTCTGGCGCCCCTTGAGTAACTTTCTCAAGCTTTATTTGCTGCGCCTGGGTTTTTTGGAGGGAAGACTGGGCTACACCCTGGCCATCCTCTCCAGCCTGTATAATTTTCTCAAGTATTATTATCTGCGGGAACTTCTTCATGAGGCTGCCCATGAGCATCGATCCCAGCGCCCGCATCGCCCCTGAGGTTGAGCTGGCCCCCGATGTCACGTTGGGACCGGGCGTCATTATCGCGGGGCCAAGCCGCATCGGGCCCGGCACCCGCATCCTGGCCCGCGCCTATATCGGCCCCCACACCACCATCGGGGAGGGCAATGTTATCGGCTTTGGGGCCATCATCGGCCATGAGCCCCAGGATTATGCTTTTCAGGGTGAGGAAAGCTATACCATCATCGGCGACCACAACATTATCCGGGAGTATGCCACCATCCACCGGGGCACCAAGCCGGGAAGCGCCACCCGGGTGGGCAACCACAATTTTCTCATGGCCTTGAGCCACCTGGCCCACAACGCCCAGGTGGGCAATCACGTCATCGTGGTGAACGGCGCCCTGGTGGGGGGCTACGTGGAAGTGGCGGACCGGGCCTTTATCTCCGGCAACTGCGTCATTCACCAGTTCTGCCGGGTGGGCACCCTGTCCATGATGCGGGGCGGCTCCCGCACCTCCCGGGACGTGCCACCCTACAGCATCATCGACGAGGCCCATCTGGTGCGGGGCGTCAACCTGGTGGGCCTGAAAAGGGCTGGCTTCACCAACGCCCAGATTGCGCCTTTGCGCCAGGCCTTTCGCATATTATTCAGCCGGCGGGGCAATCTCTCCCTGGCCCTGGAGAGGGTGGCGGCGGAGGTGCCCCTGACCCCTGAAGTGGCGAATTTGCTTGACTTTATCAAATCATCCAAACGGGGCGTGGCCCTGGGACCAAGGCGCAGCCCGAATGATGAACACGAATAATGAACTATAAGAATATCCTGGTCATCAAGCTGAAACAGCCCGGCGACGTCCTGGTGAGCACGCCGGTGCTCGCAGCCTTGAAAGAGGCCTGGCCCGGGGCCCGGGTGACGTTTCTTGTCCCCCGGACCGCCGAGGATATGATCAAAGACCACCCTCTCCTGGACGAACTTTTGCTGGCGGAGCGCGGTCAGGAATCCTGGAGCCGTTCCTGGCGCCTGCTGCAAAACCTTTTGCAGGCCAAATTTGACCTGGTATTGGAATTATCCGGGGGCGACCGGGGCGCGTTTTACACCCTGGCCACCCGGGCACAGGAAAGGGTTGGCTTCGAGCGGCCCGGTCAACCCTACTGGCAGCGCCAGGCCGTCTTCACCCGGCTGCTGCCCCGGCCGAAGGTTACGATGCACATGGTGGAGCAAAACCTCGAAGCGGTGAGGGCCCTGGGGGTGGAGCCCCGCAAACCCCGCCTGCAGTTTTTCTGGGATGAAAAGGTGGAGGCCTGGGTGACGAAAAAGCTGGCTTCCCTGGGGCTGAGGCCGGGGGAATTTGTGGTCTTGCATCCCGGGGCCGGCTGGCGCTTTAAATGCTGGACCCCGGCCGGCTATGCCCGGGTCATCGAGTATGTTCAGGAAGTCCTGGGGCTGCCGGTCCTCCTCACCGCTTCCCGGGCGCCCCACGAGCAGGAGTTGATCCAGGAAATTCTCACGGAATGCCGCCAGAGCCCCATAAATCTGGCCGGACAGCTTACCCTGAAAGAACTGGGAGCCCTCATTGCCAAGGCCCGCTTCTTTTTCGGGGCAGACAGCGCCCCCATGCACCTGGCCGCGGCGGTGAACACCCCGGCGGTGGCCCTGTTCGGGCCTTCCGGGGCCTTTAACTGGGGCCCCTGGGGAGAAGGCCACCTGGTCATCCAGAAGGAGATGGAGTGTGTGCCCTGCGGCCGGGACGGCTGCGAGGGCTCCAAGGTCAGCCGCTGCCTCCTGGAATTGAGCCCGGAGGAAGTGGTGGAGAAGCTGGAAAGATTTTTGGGAGTGGGGACAGCGTAAGGTGGTTACTCTGTCTTGAAAAGTTCCTCAGGGGTGGCATAGGCTTTCCAGCCTGTGCGGATAATCGAGGCGGGTACGGAGGCCCGCCCTACCGACTTTTCAAGCTTTGCGGGTGGGCCAACGGCCCAGGAGGAACTGTTGCGCAAAGTTTTTGGTTTTGAGTTTCGAGTTTCGAGTTTCCTCTATTTCCCCCAACCATGACTGGGACCGGTAGGACGGGCTTCCAGCCCGTCCAGGCACAGGTTGAAAACCTGTGCCACCAAAGCCTTTGCATGGTTTTAAAGAAGGTCAAAGGCTCATGAGCGACTGTGTTTATAAGTTTTGAGTTTCGAGCCAAAGCCGGAGGGTGGGTCCTGCGTACCATGATATCCGGGCTTAGCGGGCGAGACGCCCGCCCTTCGGCCTCATGCTTTGCGGGTCCGCTCATGGCCCAAGAGTTATGAAGGATGGGCACCGCCAAAACTTACTTCGGCGGGCAGTGGCCGCCCGACATACATAGAGGAGGACTTATGGCCCGTGTGGTGGGCGACACCCTGATTGTCAATCTGGCCCGCAAGCCCGGCGAAGAGCAGGTGGTGAATCTCATGGACCTGTTCAACCAGAACCCCAACCGCATCATCGTGGTGGCCGGCACCGTGGGGGCCGACGG
>JBAQHL010000577.1:0-14460 GCA_049288295.1 Desulfobaccales bacterium | reverse complement strand
AAATTTTCTATATGTTTTTAAGCTTAAGGCTTAAAGCCTACAGCTTACAGCTCTTAAAGGAGGCTTGTATGAATCTTATCCTGTTGGGCGGACCGGGTGCAGGCAAAGGGACCCAGGCCAAAAAGCTGATTGAGAAGTACATGATTCCCCAAATCTCCACGGGCGACATCCTGCGCGCCGCGGTGAAAGAGGGGACCGAGATGGGTAAAAAGGCCAAAGAATTCATGGACGCGGGCAAGCTGGTGCCCGATGAAGTGGTCATTGGCATTATCAAGGACCGGCTGGCCCAAGCAGACTGCAAAAAAGGCTTTATCCTGGACGGCTTTCCCCGGACCGTGCCCCAGGCTGAAGCTCTGGATAAAGTGCTGGTCGGCCTGGGCACCAAGATCGACCACGTGGTCAGTATTGACGTGGACGAGGAAGCCCTGGTGATCCGGCTCACCGGCCGGCGCACCTGCAAAAATGCCGCCTGCGGCCAGATGTTTCATATTGAATACACCCCGCCGAAAAAAGCCGGCGTCTGCGACAAATGCGGCACCGACCTCTATCAGCGGGATGATGACAACGAAACCACGGTGCGCTCCCGGTTGAGCACTTACAACCAGGCCACCAAGCCTCTTATCGATTACTACTCCGCCAAGAAGCTGGTGAGGCCCATCGCCGGGGTTGGCGGCATTGACGATATTTTCACCAAGATTTGCGGCATTCTGGGGCAGGCCGCCTAACCAGGCTTGAGGCGTTAGCAGCCGGTTCTCGCGAAAAATTACCGGTCCCCTGAGGTTGTGGAGATGGCCGGCTGCTGACCAGGTAATATGATTCAACTGAAGTCCCCCCAGGAAATCGCCAAAATGGAGGTGGCTAACCGCATCGTGGCGGAAATCCTGGAGGAAGTAAAAACGCAGGTGCGCCCCGGGGTTGAAACCCGGGAACTGGATGAACTGGCGGAGGCTTGCTGCCGCAGGCACAAGGTAAAACCGGCCTTCAAGGGCTATCGGGGTTACAATCATTCCTTGTGCATTGCGGTGAACGAAGAAGTGGTGCACGGCATTCCGGGGCCTCGTCAACTCAAAGCCGGAGACTTGGTAAGCCTGGACTTCGGGGTCATCCACGAGGGTTTTTACGGGGACGCCGCCATAACGGTGGCGGTGGGGGAAGTGAGTCCCCAGGCTCAGCAGTTGATGAAGGCCACCGAGGAGTCCCTGTACGCCGGCATCAAGGAGTTCAAGGTCGGGGGGCGCTTAGGGGATATCTCGCACGCCGTGCAAAGCACCGTGGAGACATACGGCTTTGCGGTGATCCGGCAGTTTGTCGGCCACGGCATCGGGCGGGCCCTGCATGAGGATCCCCAGATCCCCAACTTCGGAGCCCGGGGCAGGGGGCCGAGCCTCAAGGCCGGCATGACCCTGGCCATCGAGCCCATGACCAGCGCCGGCTCCTGGGAAGTGAGGATTCTTGAAGACGGCTGGACCGCGGTCACCGCAGACGGCAGCCTGGCGGCCCATTTTGAACACACCGTGGCCCTCACTGAGAAGGGTGCCTTGATTTTAAGTCGTTTGTAGGTTATTTTAAATAGTTATTAAATTACACCGAGAACCCCCATGCCGAAAGAAGACGCCATCGAAGTTGAAGGGAAGGTAGTCGAACCACTTCCCAACGCCATGTTTCGTGTGGAACTGCCAAACGGCCACAAGGTTCTCGCCCATATTTCCGGCAAGATGCGCATGCACTATATCAAAATCCTGCCTGGAGACAAGGTCATTGTGGAACTTTCACCTTATGACTTGAGCCGTGGACGTATTGTCTATCGAGTGAGATAGGAGGGTTTTCAGGCTGCCGGGGCCGGAGGATTGACCTTACATTTCCAGGGCAACGGGAGCATGAAAACGAACCATTATGAAAGTGAAGCCCTCAGTAAAAAAAATGTGTGTCAAGTGCAAAATCATTCGCCGCAAGGGGATTGTGCGGGTGATTTGCGAAAATCCCAAACATAAGCAGCGTCAGGGCTAGGACGGAGGAAGGGAATTGGCCAGAATCGCCGGCATCGACCTGCCCCGCAACAAGCGGATTGAAATTGCCCTCACTTACATTTTTGGTATCGGCCGCACCACTGCCACGAAGATTTTAGACGAGGCCAAGGTGGATGGCGCCACCAAGACAAGTGAGTTGAACGACGTCCAGATCACCGCCATTCGTACGGCTATCGACACCCACCACAAGGTGGAAGGTGACCTGCGGCGGGAAGTGTCCATGAACATCAAACGGCTCATGGACCTGGGCTGTTACCGGGGACTGCGGCATCGCCGGGGTCTCCCCGTGCGGGGCCAACGCACCCACACGAATGCTCGCACCCGCAAAGGCCCCCGGCGTTCCGTGGTGGGCCGGCGCAAGAAGGGATAAGGATCGCATATGGCCAAGCGACCGGCAAGCCGGAAGAAAAAAGAGCGCAAAAATATTCCCACAGGGGTGGCCCACATCAAGGCTACCTTCAACAATACCCTGGTGACCATTACCGACCCCATTGGAAACGTGGTATCGTGGTCCTCAGCGGGAGTCCAGGGCTTCAAGGGGTCCCGGAAGGGCACCCCCTTTGCGGCTCAGCTGGCGGCCGCTGACGCCGCTAAAAAGGCGATGGAACACGGCATGCGCAGCGTGGACGTGTTTGTCAAAGGGCCGGGAGCCGGGCGGGAGGCAGCCTTGCGGGCGATCCAGTCGGCAGGTCTGTCCGTTAACTTAATCCGGGACGTCAGTCCCATTCCCCATAACGGCTGCCGTCCGCCCAAGCGGAGACGGGTGTAGACAGGAGGAGAAAGAACTTGGCAAGATACACTGATGCCCGGTGCCGCCAATGCCGGCGGGAAAGAATGGCCCTCTATCTTAAAGGAGACCGCTGCTACACCGACAAGTGCGCCATCCAGCGCCGCAATTATCCGCCTGGACAGCACGGCCAGGGCCGCGGCAAGATTTCTGATTACGGGCTGCAACTCCGGGAAAAACAAAAGGTCAAGCGCATGTACGGCGTTCTGGAAAAGCAGTTCCGGGGGTATTTTGAACGGGCCGAGCGCTTGCGCGGGGTCACTGGCACCAATCTCCTGGTTCTCCTGGAGCGCCGCCTGGACAACGTGGTCTACCGTTTGGGTTTTGCCAATTCCCGGTCCCAGGCCCGGCAGTTGGTGCGCCACAACCACGTCCTGGTGGACGGCCTCAGGGTGAACCTGCCCTCTTTCCTCGTCAAGGTGGGCCAGAGTGTGCAGGTTACCGAGAAGTCACGCACCTCACCTTTGGTGCGGGACGCCCTGGAAGCCGCAGCCCGGCGTGGCTGTCCTCCCTGGCTCGAACTGGAGAAGGAAGAGGCCAAAGGTCGGGTGAGTATGTTTCCCACCCGGGAAGACATAACCATGCCCATTCAGGAGCATCTTATTGTCGAGCTCTACTCCAAATAGCCGGAAAACATGGGCTTAATGTTAAGAGGCGCAAAACGATAGATTTTTCAGTTGCTTGGCCTGGCGAGTGTCCCCTGTCAGGGGATACCCTTGCCTGACCAGTGCCAGCCCGAGGAGCCATGATTCACAAGAACTGGACCGAACTTATTAGACCCAAGCGCCTGGAAGTGGACCCCGACACCCATACCCCCACCTACGGTAAATTTTCCTGTGAGCCGCTGGAGCGAGGTTTCGGCACCACCCTGGGCAATGCTTTGAGAAGGGTGCTGCTGTCCTCTCTTAGGGGGGCGGCCATCACCGGGGTGAATATTCAGGACGTGCATCACGAATTTTCTGCTATTCCGGGGATTCTTGAAGACGTCACTGAGATCCTGTTGAACCTCAAGCAGGTGCGCCTCAAATTTTTAGCAGATGGCGTTAAGACTCTGCGTCTGGAGATAAAAGGGGAAAAGCTGGTTAAGGCCGGAGATATTCAGACCGATGGGACGGTGGAGATTTTAAACCCGGAGCAGCACATCGCCACCTTATCCCCGGACGGCCACCTGGTCGCGGAGCTTACGGCCAAAAGCGGTAAAGGCTATGTCCCGGGGGAGGCCAACAAGGATGAGACCCAGCCCATCGGCCACATTCCTCTGGATGCCGCCTTTTCTCCCATTGCCAAAGTAAACTACGTGGTGACCCAGGCCCGGGTGGGCCAGCGCACCGACTATGACAAGCTGACCATAGAGGTGTGGACCGACGGCAGTCTGACGGCGGAAAGCGCCGTGGCCTATGCCGCCAAGATTCTGAAAGATCAGTTGACCCTGTTCATCAATTTCGAGGAAGAGCCCGAGAGACCAGAAGAAAAGCCTGAGGAACAGCCGGCCATCCAGAATGAACACCTGTACCGGGGAGTAAACGAGTTGGAACTCTCGGTGCGGGCGGCCAATTGCCTGAGAAATGCCAATATTCGCTGGATAGGTGAGCTGGTGCAAAAAAGTGAGCAGGAAATGCTCAAGACCAAGAATTTCGGGCGCAAATCTTTGAATGAAATCAAGGAAATCCTGCAAGAGATGGGGCTGCAGCTCGGTATGAAGCTGGATAGTTTCGCCCCGCCGGAGCAGATGCCGGAGAGGAAGGAAGAGAGAGCATGAGGCACTTGAAGGCCGGACGCCGACTGGCCCGCACAACGGAACATCGCAAGGCCATGCTACGCAACCTCATCACCCAACTTCTGGAGCATGAGCGGGTGCAAACCACTCAGGCCAAGGCCAAAGAGGCCCGCCAGTGGGCGGAGAAAATCATTACCCTGGCCAAACGGGGCGATCTCCACGCCCGGCGCCAGACCCTCCAGGTGGTGCGCACCAAAAAAGCCATGGCCAAGCTCTTCGGAGAACTTAGAGACCGCTTTCAGGACCGCCCTGGCGGTTACACCCGGATTATTCCCCTGGGGTTCCGGGTCGGGGATGGAGCCCCCATTTCCATCCTCGAATTAGTGGGGCGGCCGGAGCAACTACCCAAGACCAAGAAGAAAAAGGCCAGCGCTTCTTAAGCCTGGTCCAGCAGGAAGGGGAGGCGGGCAGCCGTTTTTTCCCGGATTTGGGCTTGAGAAGACCGGCCACCAGGGCTTCCCCAGAAAATTTTTTTTGACCGGCAAAGGCTGAAGGCGGACCACAGAGTCCGCCTTTTTATCTACTTGATAAACTTAGTTAAAAACCTTTGTGGTCAATTAAGACCATGATGGATTCCGGGAACTCCCTTAGGGCTTCTTCCTAAACAATCCGAAAAAAAAGTTGACATTAGTCAAATATTGTATTAGTCTCGCCCGAAATCAACCTCTCAATCAGTCATTCAGGAAACCCTCTCAAACTTGACGTGTTGGTAAGGGAGGGAGCCCTCGTGTCCTAGGGCGCACTTGAGCAGTTGCCCCTGCCGTAAGGTCCCATAACCAAGGAGGTATTACATGGCAAAAAAACTTCTCCTTTGCCTGGTACTCATTCTTGCTATAGCTTGTCTGCCCGAAACCGGGTTCACCGCTCCTACCAAGGGGGTTAGCAAAAAAACCTCCTTATCCAGAAAAAGCACCACATCCACCAAAGCTTCCTCCTCACGGTCCAAACAGTCAGATTACTACTATGTCACCACCTATAGCTACTCCAAGAGGAGAAGCTACCGGGACGCCGATGATGAGGACTTCACCCCCACGTATTACCGGCCTGCGGCCAGCGCCCGGCCTTCGTACGATTCGACCCCGTCGTACACGCCCTCTCCGGTTAGAGCAGGGATAACCGATACCAAGCCCCTGATGAAAGTCACCCCCCAGCGGGATGGCCGGTTCTTGTTGGAGCCCATGGGCCCCAAACCGAAGAGCGGCCCCAGTTCCAAACTGGACGACAGCAAAAATACTGCAGGTAACGTAGCCCCTGGAGGCAGGGGCTACAACCTCTATGAGCCCTGGAACTTTCGGGACCTGGTCTTGAGCATGGCCAAGGGTTATACCGGCACCCCCTACCGCATGGGGGGCAGCCTGGAATACAGCAATGCCACCGATTGCTCCGGATTTGTGCAATACATCTATAAAGGCTTCAAAATCAACCTGCCGCGCTCCAGCATCGAACAGGCTCAGGTGGGCCAATCAGTAACCCACTCAATGGATTTCTCCAAACTGGTGCCGGGGGATATTCTCTTCTTCAGCCGGGCCGGCCGCTCTGTGGGCCATACCGGCATCTACCTGGGGGAGGGCAAGATGATCCACGCGTCCACTTACAGGACAGGCGTCATCATCACCGACCTCAAGGATGGCCATTATGACCACCGGTTTGTCGTGGCCAAACGGGTTTTCGAGGTTGCCTACCTCAAGTAAGAGCTCCACAACCTGAAGCCTCCCGGCTCCTAAAAAACGAGACCCGGTCCTGCAGGAGGCCCAGCAGGGCGGGATCGTGTCTTGTAAGATTTGGGCAATAAGCTCCCGCAGTATTTCTCCGAGGTTGCCATTCCTCTTCCTGTCGTCGTCCGCCGGCTGGAGTGCGTTTTTTTCCGGGCAATTCCTTGACAGTTGCACAAAAACCCAATAAATTTATAAATTTGATACCAAAATTATCTGGGCGTTTACTTAACTTCCAAAAGTAAAGGTGTGAACAAGTTATGAAAAGATTGCTGATGACTCCCGGGCCCACTCCGGTGGCCCCGGAAACCCAACTGGCTATGGCACAACCCATTATCCACCATCGCGCTCCGGCCTTCATGGAAATCATTGCGCAGGTGCGAGAGGACCTGAAATATCTTTTTCAAACCGAGCAGGAAGTGTTGATGTTTGCTGCCACCGGCACCGGCGCCATGGAAGGTGCGGTGACCAACACCCTCTCACCGGGTGACACGGCCCTGGTGGCGGAAGCCGGCAAATTCGGCGAGCGCTGGGGTGAACTCTGCAGGGTTTACGGCATCAACGTGGACTTGATCAAGATCGACTGGGGCCAAGCGGTGGACCCCCAGGAAGTGGCCCGCCGGCTGGACGCCAACCCCGCCATTAGAGCGGTCTTCGTCCAGGCCAATGAGACCTCCACCGGCGTGCAGCAGCCGGTCAAGGAACTGGCCGCGGTCACCAAGACCCGGCCGGGCACCATCCTGGTAGTTGATGCCATTTCGGCACTGGGCGGCTATCCCCTGCCCATGGATGAATGGGGCATTGACATCCTGGTGGCAGGCTCGCAGAAAGCCATGATGCTGCCTCCGGGCCTGGCCTTTGCCGCTCTGTCAACCAAGGCCTGGGACTTCGTCAAGACCTCGAAATGCCCCAAGTACTATTTTGATTTTGCCAAGCAGCTCAAATCCCAGCAAAAGAATCAGACCGCCTATACCTCAGCGGTGACCCTCACCCTGGGACTGCAACAGGTGATGGGCTGGGTTAGGGAGAAGGGCCTGGAGAAAATCTTCGCCTACAATAAGAAGCTGTCCGCGGCCACGAAAGCTGCTGTCAAGGCCATGGGCATGGAACTCTATTCCAAGCAGTATCCTTCCGAGGTGCTCACCGCGGTCCTGGCTCCGGCCGGTGTTGACGGCCAGAAGGTCGTGGCCAAAATGCGGGAGAAGGGCATCTGGATTGCCGGCGGCCAAGCCGAAGCCAAGGGGAAAATTTTCCGCATTGCCCACATGGGTTTCATCGATGAACAGGATCTGCTCGGCACCATCGGCGCCCTGGAAATCGTGCTCAACGCCCTGGGCTATAAGGTAGAACTGGGTGTGGGCCTCAAGGCCGCCCAGGAGATCTTGGGCAAGGAGGCATAAGGACATGAAGGTCCTGATCAGCGATAACCTGCATAAAGCCGGGGTGGACATTTTGGCCCAACACCCCAACATCGAAGTGGATTTCCGCCCAGGGCTCAGTCCGGATGAACTGAAAGAGGCCATTAAGGATGCCGACGGGCTGGCTATCCGCAGCGCCACCAAGGTAACCGCCGAACTCATCAACGGGGCGCCGCGGCTCAAAGTGGTGGGGCGGGCCGGCACCGGGCTTGACAATGTGGATATTCCTGCGGCCAGCAAACGGGGCATCGTGGTGATGAACACCCCGGGGGGCAACACCATCACCACCGCCGAGCACGCCATTTCCTTAATGCTGGCCATGGCTCGCAATGTTCCCCAGGCTTACCACTCCATGCGGGAGGGGCTTTGGGAAAAAAAGAAATACCAGGGAACTGAACTTTTTAACAAGACCCTGGGCATTATCGGCCTGGGGCGCATCGGCCGGGTAGTGGCGGAACGGGGGCTGGGCCTCAGAATGCGAGTTGTCGGCTTTGATCCGTTCCTCAGCAAGGAAATGGCCTCCACCCTCGGGGTGGAGCTGGTCAGCCTGGACGAACTCCTGGCCCGCTCGGACTTCATTACCATTCACACGCCCAAGACCAAGGAAACCACTAAGCTGATGGGCAAGAAAGCCTTCCACAAGATGAAGCGGGGCGTCCGCCTCATTAACTGCGCCCGGGGCGGCATCGTGGATGAAGCGGCCCTCTATGAAGCCCTCCAGGAAGGGAAAGTGGCGGCTGCGGCCCTGGACGTGTTCGAAACTGAGCCGCCCCCGGCGGATTTTCCGCTGCGGACCTTACCCAACGTCATTTGCACGCCTCACTTGGGCGCCTCCACTGAAGAGGCCCAGGCCAACGTCTCGGTGGCTATCTGCGAGCAGATCCTGGAGTACCTCCTCTACGGCACCATCATGAACGCGGTGAACGCCCCGTCGGTCAGCCGGGAAGCCCTGGTGCAGCTCAAGCCTTACCTGACTCTAGCCGAGGCCCTGGGGGGCTTCCAATCCCAGACCACCGAGGGCGCCATCACTTCGGTCTCCGTGGCCTATATCGGTGAAGTCTCCAAGCTGGACACCAAGCCCTTGACCCACTCTATTCTCAAGGGCCTGCTCTTCCCGGTGTTGGGGGATGAAGTCAACTATGTCAACGCTCCGGCGGTGGCCGCCCAGCGCGGCATCACCGTGAGCGAGGAAACAATTGCCGCGGTGGAAGACTTCACCACCCTTATTCGTCTCACCGTGCGAGCGGGCATGGAGGAAAACTCCGTGACGGGGACCATCTTCGGGAAATATGAGCCGCGGCTGGTGCAGATCAACAAGTTCCGCCTGGAGGCCATCCCCGAAGGGCATATGCTCTTCATTTACAACACCGACCGTCCCGGGGTCATCGGCGCCATCGGCACCACCATCGGCAGCCACAATATCAACATCGCCCGGATGACCGTGGGCCAGGAAAAGGAGCGGGGGCAAAATATTATTCTGCTGACCACCGATACCCCGGTGACCCCCGAGTGCCTGCAGGCGGTGCGGGATTTGCCCCACGTGGCCATGGCCACCCAACTTGACCTGTAAAGCGGCAGCGGTGGGAGTTTGCGATGACTGAGCCGGAAGATAAAGGGTATACGGTGGAAGACCGCCGCTTCCTGCACAAGAGTGAGGAGGAGAAGGCCAAGATCAGGGAAGAGGAGACGGCTCGCCAGGCCGGGGCCGCCGCCGAGCAGGCCTTTAAGGAGTCTGCCCAAAAAGCCTCAGGTGACATGCCTTTGCCGGAAATCACCTTTGCCTCCTTCCTCATCTCCTTGAGCTCGTCAGCCTTTATTCATCTGGGGGACATCCCTGATCCGGTCACCGGGGAGACCCAAAAGGACCTGCCTTTGGCCAAACAGACCATAGACCTGCTGGGGTTATTGCGGGAAAAAACCCGCCACAACCTCCAGGAGGATGAAGAGAAGCTCTTCGATCACCTCCTCTACGATCTGCGGATGCGCTACGTCAGGGAGAAGAACTGATTGTGCCGGAGGTGCGGCGGCTCTGCCCTGCCAAGGTCAACCTTTACCTTAAGGTTCTGGGGCGGCGCCCGGACGGCTACCACGAACTGGTGACCGTGATGCAGCCCCTGGCCCTGGCGGATGAGCTGGTAATAGCGCCGGGGTCGGGGCTGAGCGTGGCCTGCGGGCATCCCCAGGTGCCGGCCGGGCCACACAACTTGGTGTGGCGCGCCGCCCACCAGTTCGGGCTGGCCACCGGCCAGGAACCCCAGGTCCATATCCGGCTGGTGAAGCATATTCCGGTGGCGGCAGGGTTGGGCGGCGGCAGCAGTGATGCCGCCGGCACGCTGCTGGCCCTGAACGCACGGGCAGGGCAGCCCCTCGCCCCCCCCACCCTCCGTAACCTGGCGGCCGAACTCGGGGCGGACGTGCCCTTCTTTTTAGGGCGGGGCCCGGCGGTGGGGCGGGGCATCGGCACCGAGCTTTCTCCCCTTGACCTGCCCCCCTACTGGTATGTATTATTAAATCCGGATTTGGCCTTGTCCACCTCCTGGGTGTATAACCATGTGGATATCGAGGCCCTGGCCCGGACCGGGGCTCCCCTCCTGACGGCCTGGAACGGCGAGCGTCCGGGGGATTGGGTGGCCAACGATCTGGAAACCGTAACTTTGAGCCGCTATCCAGAATTGCTCCAACTGCTGGCCCGGCTGGCCCAAGCCGGGGCCTTGGCCCAGGGCATGTCCGGCAGCGGGCCCACGCTTTTTGGGATTTTTTCCGAGGCGGCGGCGGCGGAGGATGCGGCCCGGCAGCTGCGTCAAGATTTCTTCGGATGGGTGGCGGTGACCCGGGGCCTTACCCAGGCTGAGGACCAGGCCGGCTGGGAGAACCAGGCATGAATGGTTTGAAAATATTTAGCGGTAATGCCAACAAGCCGTTGGCCGCCAAGATTTGCGCTTACCTGAACTTGCCTTTGGGTGAGGCGGTGGTGGGGAGGTTTTCGGACGGGGAGACCTCGGTGGAGTTCCGGGAGAACGTCCGGGGGGCGGATGTCTTTGTGGTGCAGCCCACTTCCATCCCGGCCAACGACCATCTCATGGAACTGCTCATCATGATGGATGCCCTGCGCCGGGCCTCCGCCGCCAGTATCACCGCGGTGGTGCCTTACTACGCCTACGCCCGGCAGGACCGCAAGACCGCCCCCCGGGTCCCCATTTCCGCTAAACTGGTGGCCAACCTGATCACCACGGCCGGCGCCACCCGGCTGTTGACCATGGACCTGCACACCGGGCAAATTCAGGGCTTTTTTGACATTCCGGTGGATCATCTTTATGCGGCGCCGGTGACCCTGGATTACATCCGCCAGAACTTCACCGGGGAGTTGGTGATGGTGTCACCGGATGCCGGCGGGGTGGAGCGGGCCCGGGCCTTTGCCAAACGGTTGGATTCCACCCTGGCCATCATCGACAAGCGCCGGGAAGCCACGGCCATCAAAGCCATGACCCTGGTGGGCAACGTTTGGGGCCGGGAGGCCATTGTCCTCGATGACATGATCACCACTGGGGCCACGGTCACCCTGGCGGCGGAGTTGCTGTTGCGGCATGGGGCCAAGGCGGTGCATGCCTGTGTCACCCACCCGGTCATGAGCCGCAACGCCGTGAGCTCCTTGCAGGGTTCTCTGCTGCAGTCGCTCATGGTGACCGACACCATCGCCCTGTCGCCGGAGGCTGCGGCCCTCGATAAAATCCGGGTCTTGTCGGTGGCCCCCTTGCTGGGTGAAGCTATCCGCCGCATCCACAACCAGGATTCGGTCAGTTCCCTGTTTGTCTAATACGGGTTTGCGGTTTTCAAAAAATCCTAAGACTGGCGTTGGGGGAGGAGCCCGAGTCTTCAGCCGGCGCCACCCCCGGCCGGAAAATCTCGGTCTGCCTCTGAAGCCACCTGGTTGGCCAACCTCCCTATGAGTTCTGCCCCGCAGCCGGCCCCAGAAAACCGGGCAAGGTCAACCCACCCCTGGCTCATCGTGGGCCTGGGCAATCCCGGGGCCCAGTATGCCGCCACCCCGCATAATCTCGGCTTTATGGTAGTGGAGGCCCTGGCTGCCCAGCATGACATCCCCCTGACCAAAAAGACCCTGGCCGCCCATTGGGGCCGAGGCCGCCTGGCCGGACACGTGGTGATCCTGGCCCAGCCCCAAACTTACATGAACCTGAGCGGCCAGGCGGTGGCCCAACTCCTCCGCTATTTTGCCCTCCAGGTCGCGGACCTGGTGGTGGTCCATGATGATCTGGATGTCCCCGGCGGCCGCCTGAAGCTGGCCCGGGGGGGTGGGGCCGGGGGGCACCGGGGGGTGCTGTCCATCGCGGCTACCCTGGGCTCACCCGAGTTTTACCGGGTCAAATTGGGGTTAGGCCGGCCGCCGGCGGTGATGTCGGCGGAGGACTATGTCTTGCGGCCTTTTCCCCGGGAAGACTGGGAGGCCGTGGCGGAGCTGGTAGCCCGGGCGGCTGCGGCCGTGACTTTCCTGATCACCGTCGGCCTGGGGCCGGCGCAAAACCAGTTCCACGGCGCCGGGTCGGAGTCGGCTTAGCCCAGGCGGCGGCGCTTATCGGCCACCGGGGTCGCAGTCCGCCAGGCGACGGCTGTGGCCGCGGTCCTGACATTAAACTTGACCCCAAGCCCTGGCCGTGGTATGGGGGAGGGGTAAGCTAACCAGCCGCTTCGGGCAAACCCCCTAACCCCACCAGGGAGGCAGCACGGCCGGAGCAACTACCAGGGGGGCGGTGGCCGCCCGCCGCCCCGCCGCACCTCAGAAAGGACCCCCGATGACAGCAAGTTGGGATGACCAGGATCAGGATAGGGATCGGGACCGCCCCAGTTGGCGGGAGATCGATCAACGCCGGGACCGGCCGGACCGGCGCCGGGAACCGGCGGCGCCGCGGCTGCCCAAAAAGCAGGCGGAGCGGGTGCGGCAACTGGCGCTGCGCCAGGCGGAAGCCCTGTTTCAGGGGAAGCGCGGGCGGCCGGAATACAGCGCCGCCTTAAAGGAGCTGGAAGATGCCCACGGCAGCAAAAAATTTGCCGGGGTAGCGCAGAAATTCGTGGCCAGCTATGGGCTGCCGGCGGAATGGGGGGCCTTGAACCTGTTGCTGGACCACCCGGAGGCCGAGGTGGTGCTAGAGGTGGTGACAGCGATGTACGCCCAGCGGGGAGAGCGCAGTCGGGTGGAGCAACAGGGATTTGAGGGGCGGTTGCGAGTGCTGGCGCTGACCAGCCGGGACCAGGAAGTGCGGCGGCGGGCGGAGGAGTTGCTGGCGGAAGTGTAATAAAATAATATTTTATTATTTATTTAATTATTGACATATAATTTTATTTTATTAATAATAGTCATACCCCCTAACACAAGGTTTATCAAGCACAAGGAGGTGCTCTTATGGGGGATGGCTCATCTTTTTTGTCCTTCTCAGCGGCGCTGCCCCTCGCCGAGCCCGGCCGCGTCGCCCTCTCCCGGCTGCTGACCGCTTCCCCGCCCTTGCAGGCGCTCCTGGCCCAACTCCCCCGGTTGGCGGCCACCCCCCTGCCGGTGCTCATCACCGGCGAACCCGGCACCGGCAAGGAGTTGGTGGCCGAGGCCCTCTGGGCCTTGAGCCCCCGCCGGACCTCTCCCTGTCACCGCCTCAATTGCGCCCTCCTGAGCGGCGAGCTGGCCACCAGCGAGCTCTTTGGCCACCAGCAGGGGTCCTTCACCGGGGCGGTGCGCACCCGCCTGGGCAAGTTCCAGCAGGCGCACCGCGGCACCCTCTTTCTGGATGAAGTGGGGGAGTTAGATCTGGCGGTGCAGCCGCGGCTGCTGCGGGCCCTGGAGCAGGGCGAGGTGGAGGCCCTGGGCAGCGAGGTGACCGCCACCGTGGACGTGCGCCTGCTGTGCGCCACCAACCAGGACTTGCCGAGGCTGCTGGCGGCCGGCCGTTTCCGCCAGGATCTCTATGACCGTTTGGCGGTGCTGCTGGTGGCCCTGCCCCCCCTGCGGGAGCGCGGCGAGGATGTGCTGCTCCTGGCCGAGCAGTTCCTGGAGCAGGAGGCCCGGCGTTATCAACGCCCGGTGGTGGGCCTCAGCGCCCCGGCCCGGCGGCGTCTGCAAGACTACCCCTGGCCGGGCAACGTCCGGGAGCTGCGCAATGTCATCACCCGGGCGGTGCTGTTCAGCAGCGGCCACCTGATTCAGGTCCCCGATCTAGTGTTCGCGCCGCGTCCGGGAGCAGACCCGCCGCCGGTACGGAGCCCAGCCCCGGTGACCTTGCCGGTGCGCCCGCCCCAGGCTTACCTGGCGGCGGTGGTGCGGGAGGAGGGCGGCAATATTTCGGCGGCGGCCCGGCGGCTGCAGGTGTGCAGCCGCACCATCTACCGCTGGCTGCGGGCTTATGGCTTGGAATTGAAAGATTTTCGGTCAGAGATCGACCGGGAGGCGGGGGTGGGGTAAGGTCGGGGCTTAGTGCTGCCGTCGGCCCCCAGCCGGCTACTAACCAACCTAGACCTGTGGATATTGAGCCGTTATCTGGAAAAAACCGCCAGGGCGGATAATGTCAAGCGACTTATCATTTTCTGTGGACAAAAAAAGGCAGGGCCACGGCTGACCCTGCCTTATGCCAGGTTGCGGTCATAGAGGTACTTAAATGTAGCCGCGAGGCTAAGCCTGCGCTTGGGCACGGCAAGCCTGCTCCAGGAAAATTACAGGTTTGAGGGCATCTTGGCATTA
>JBAQHL010000576.1:0-7683 GCA_049288295.1 Desulfobaccales bacterium | reverse complement strand
CTCCCCCCACACCCCCCTCCCAACCCGCAGAGGGTCCGAGAAAGGCGGGGCCAAACCCCGCCTTTCTCGGAGGGAAACTCCCAATAAGGGGTTGGGGGAGTGGGTTTGGGAGAGGGGGCAGGGGTCCCCCGACCCCTGGCCCCCTATCCCAAGATTTCATTAATGCCGCCGTTTGCGGGCCCGCTCCAGCTCCCGCTGCTCCTCCCGCGCCCGGATGGTTTCCCGTTTGTCAAATTTCTTTTTCCCTTTGGCCAGACCTAGTTCCACCTTGGCGTATTGATCCTTGAAATATAATTTCAGGGGAATGAGGGTGTAGCCCCGTTCCGTAAGTTTGCCCAGCAGCCGCTTTAATTCCCGCCGGCGCAGCAGCACCTTGCGCGGTCGGGTGGGCTCGTGGTTATCCCCGGCGGCATGGGGATAGGGGCTGATGTGGGCGTTTATCAGAAAAACCTCCCCGTCGCGGAATCGGGCATAGGCGTCTTCGATATTGGCTTTCCCCAACCTTAGAGACTTCACCTCGGTACCTTTCAGGACCAGGCCGGCCTCGAAAAGATCGTCAATGGCATAATCAAAGTAGGCCTTGCGGTTGCGGCATATCATTTTCATACGTTCAGCTGTCATAATCACACAATGCCTGCCAGGGCTGAGCCGAACCGGAAAATTTCCGGGAAGCGGCTATTCATCTCTCGAGCCGCGAATTCGTTGATTTCTTCAACAGTTACCATTTCCAGGGCCTGGCGGGCCATCCTTTTTGCTTCTTCATAGGTTATCAAACGAATCACCTTTTTTACCAACGGAATGGACATGTGGTTCATGGAAAGTTCATCGACTCCCAACCCCAGGAGAATGGGAAGGTAAAGCGGGTCACCGGCCATCTCCCCGCAGACCGCCACCGGGATGCCCGCCGCCCGCCCGGCCTCCACCGCCTGCAGGATCATGCGCATCACCGCCGGGTGCAGAGGCTGATAGAGCGAGGCTACCTGTTTGTTGCCCCGGTCGATGGCCAGGGCGTACTGGATGAGATCGTTGGTGCCGATGCTGAAAAAGTCCGCTTCTCTGGCTAACAGGGAAGCCAGGGTGACCGCGGCCGGCACTTCAATCATGGCCCCCACCGGCATGCGCGGGTCAAACATTTTGCCTTGCCCCCGCAACTCCTCCTGAACCTCCTGGAGAAGCCGCCGGGCATCCCGGATTTCCTGGAGGCTGGAAATCAGGGGGAACATCACCCGCACCTGGCCGTGGGCCGAAGCCCTTAGGATGGCCCTGAGCTGAATCCGAAAGATATCTTGTTCCTTAAGGGAAAAGCGGATAGCCCGCAGTCCCAGGGCCGGGTTCATTTCCTGGGGGTACTCCAGGTTGGACAGGAATTTGTCCCCGCCGATGTCCAGGGTGCGAATGGTCACCTGCCGGGGGGCCATGGCCTCCACCACTTTCTTGTAATCCCCGTAAAGTTCCTCTTCCGTCGGCAGTTGCCGCTGCCTCAGATAGAGAAACTCGGTGCGGTACAGGCCCACCCCGTCTGCGCCGTTTTTCAGGGCCAACTGCACTTCTTCCGGAAGCTCGATGTTGGCCAGGATACGGACGACGTGGTCGTCCAGGGTGTAGGCCGCAAAGGTGCAAAACTGGGCCACCTCCGCCTTGAACGCGGCGAATTCCAGCTGGCGCCGGCGGTATCTTTTCACCACCTCTTCGTCGGGGTTCAGGATGACCCTTCCCAACAGGCCGTCCACAATGAGGTCGTCCCCGGAATTGATCTCGGAGGTGGCGTTATCCATACCAACCACCGCCGGGATCTCCAGGGCCTGGGCCATGATGGTGGTGTGGGAGGTCCTGCCGCCCCGTTCGGTGACGAAGGCCACCACCTTGGAGTTGGCCATCTGGGTGGTCTCCGCCGGGGAGAGGTCCCGGGCCACGATGATGACGGGGTCGGGGGAATCAAAGAAGCGGGTGGTATCCTTGCCGGTGAGGTTCCCTATGAGGCGGCGGTACACCGACTCCACATCCGCCATACGCCCCCTGATATAAGGGTCGTCGATGCGGCGGAAGAGCTCTTTGATCTTCTCAAAGGATTGGGACAAAGCCCATTCCGCGTTGAGGCGTTCTTCACGGATGAGCCTGAAAGGCTCGTCGCAGAGCATCTGGTCTTTGAGGATCAACAGGTGCAGTTCGATGAGATGGGCATGCTCCGGGAATTCGCTGGAGATGTCCCGGTGTATGCGGGTCAGATCCTCATAGGCCTGGTCCATGGCGGCCTGCAGACGGGCGATTTCCACGGCCTGCTCCTCTTCCGTGAACAGCAGGCGGAAGCGCCCCTTTACTTCTCCCCGGTCGCTCAGCACCCAGGCGCGGCCGATGACAATGCCGGGGGAAGCGGGGATGCCCTTGAGTTGATGGGTTCCTGGAGTCATGATTCGCCAAATTTGCGGGCAAAGAGCTGGCACACCGCCAGCGCGGCCTCATTCGCGTCCGGGCCGCTGGCCTTGAGGACCAACCGGGTTCCCTGGGGGCAGTCCATGGTAAGAATGGCCAGTAAATCCCGGGCATTAACCTTGAGACTGTCTTTTTCCAGGACCAGATCGGCCTGATATTGCATGGCCAGATTGGTTATTTTCATGGCCGGCCGGGCATGGATCCCCAGGCGGTTTTCCACCCAGAGTTCCCTTTCCACCACCGGCCCTTCTGACTTTTTGGTGGTCATCTTATCATATCTTGCAGGAAACCGGAGATGCCTGGCTTGCCATGCCTTAAAATTATAGCCTTTGCCAAAAGTTTCTACCTTTTATCCCCTCTCCCACCAGCGGGGGGGTAGGGTCAGGGTGAGGGGGGACGATAAATTACTTCTGGCAATTGGTATAATCTTGGAAACGATGAGCAAAATGTAGCCGCAGGCTTCAGCCTGCGCTTGTAAAGGCTGAACAGCCTATGCCACCGTTTCCTCGTTCCCAAGTTGCACTTGGGAACGAGAAATAGATGCCAAGCTGAGCTTGGCAACCACTATCACCCCAACCGCTTCTGCTCTTTCAGTTCCAGGTAAGCCTGATACACCTGCCGCCTGGGAACCTTAATTTCCGCGGCCACCAGTTCCGCCAGGCGCCGCCCGGTAAGGCCGGTCTCCCCTGCCGCCTTGATGAGCCTCCCGGCCAGGTCCACTTCCTCCTGGGGGGCCTCTTCCGGACAGGACAACACCAGGGTGCACTCCCCCCTGATCTCCCGGTCCGCCAGCCGGGCCGCCACCTCAGGCGCCGGCCCCCGCCAGGCCTCCTCGAACATCTTGGTGAGCTCCCGCACCACCAGCACCTGCCGGTCGGAAAAATGCTCAGCCATCTCCGCCAGCGTCCCGGCCAGGCGCTGGGGCGACTCGTAGAAAATCAGCACCCGCTCCTCACCGGCCAGGGCCGCAAAAAAATCCCGCCGCTTCCCGGCCTTGCGCGGTGGAAACCCCAAAAAAGTAACATCCCCCGGAAAGCCGCTCATGGACAGGACCGCCACTCCTGCCGCCGGCCCCGGCACCGCCTCCACCTTGATCCCCGCCTCCCAGGCCTGGGACACCAGGAGCGTGCCGGGATCGGAGAAACCGGGGGTGCCCGCATCGCTCACCAGGGCGATATTTTGCCCCTGCTGTATTTTGTCGATGAGCACGGGCCCCCGCACCTCTTGATTCTGTCCATGGTAGCTTATGAGCCTGGTCTTGATACCGTAATGACTCAACAATTTCCGGGTGCGCCGGGTGTCCTCCGCGGCGATGAGGTCCACTTCCTTCAGCACCCGCAAGGCTCTGAGCGTAATATCCTCCAGGTTCCCGAGCGGCGTGGCGACGATGTAAAGAATTCCAACTGCCATGAGAATTTCAACAGATATTTCTCATCTGGTTTATATGAAAATGTAGCGCTGGCGCCCTCGCCGGCGATAGAACCGCCGAGGGCGGCGGTTCTACATTTATCCTGTGCTGAAAAACTCTGTTGTAGAGCCCTAAGGCGGGAAAGCGCAGCGCATCCCGCCTGCAGACGTTCGGCCCGACCGGAGGGCGGGCACGGAGACCCACCCTACCAATCTCATTCAAAGCCTAAAGAAAATAATACTTCTTGTTTTCCTTAAAAAGCCCCCTGTATCACCTCAATCTGCGGCTTCCCCTCCTCCCACAAAATCCCCACCACGTCAAAGCGCACCGCCACCTCTCCCAGGCGCTTCTGTTTCAGGTAATAATCCGCTAATTTTCTCAGACGCGCTTGCTTGCCGTAATGCACCGCGTCCTGCCCCGCCCCGAAACGGCTGCTCGTGCGGGTCTTCACTTCAATAAACACCAGCGCGCCCCCGTGCCGGGCCACAAGATCGATTTCCCCCATGGGGGTGCGGTAGTTGCGCTCCAGGACCTTGTAGCCCTGCTTTTTTAAGGCCGCGGCAGCCAGATCCTCACCTTTATCTCCCAGGGATTTCCTATTATCCATTACCAAGGTATCGCCATGACCTCAGCCCATTTGCCGGCAACGCCGCACATTAAGGAAAGGTTAGGTGGCACAGGCGTCCCGCCTGTGCTGCACAGGCCAGAGGCCTGTGCCACCGGGCGCCTCTCTGGAGTGAGTTGCCTCGAAGAAGCAAGCCTCACCTTCCCGGTTTATAGCCTGACCCTTGTCCACAAGAAGTTTCCTGACTGAATAATCGATTCATACTCTGCATTTTTTCAAATAAAAAATCAGACTTCCTTTCATTCCCCAGCCACCACCCACTCCTTCACCCCCCGGAAGGTGCGCCGGTGGATGAGGCACGGCCCCCAGCACCGCAAGGCCTCCAGGTGCTCAGCAGTGGCGTAGCCCTTATGGCGGGCAAAGTTATACTGGGGGAAAAGGTTATGGTAGGCCGCCATGCGCCGGTCCCGGTAGACCTTGGCCAGGATCGACGCGGCAGCTATGGCGGGGCAGCGGTCATCTCCTTTGATGACCGGCTGCTGGGGATAAGCCAGGGGCAGGGGCTGGTTGCCGTCCACCAGCACCATTTCAGGCAAGACCGACAGGGCCTTCACCGCCAGGGCCATGGCCTTGAGGCTGGCGGCCAGAATGCCCAGGCGCTCGATTTCCCGGACCCCCACCTCCATGACGGCAAAGGTCAGGGCGCCGGTGCGAATGTCCGCGTCCAGGGTCTCCCTGGTTTCAGGGGGCAGGCGTTTGCTGTCCTTGACACCCGGAATAGTCAGGCCCGCCGGCACAATCACCGCCGCGGCCACCACCGGGCCGGCCAACGGTCCCCGGCCGGCTTCGTCCACCCCGCAAATAAGTTCTATACCCTGGCCGCGCCAGTAGGCTTCCGGGTCAGCAAACACCTGGCTGCCGCCCCGGCGCCGACTCATGTGGGCCTGGTCCGCTTTTCCTTGATACGGGCCGCTTTGCCGGAGCGCTGCCTGAGATAGTAGATGCGGCTCTGGTTCACCAGGCCCCGCGTCAGCACCACCACCTTGTCAATGTTGGGGGAATGGAAGGGGAAAATGCGCTCCACCCCTACCCCGTAAGAAACCTTGCGCACCGTGAAAGTGGCCCCGATGAGGCCGCCCCGCTTGCGGATGACCACCCCTTTAAAGACCTGGATGCGTTCCTTTTCACCCTCGACAATGCGGACGTGCACTTCTACCGTGTCTCCTGGGCGGAAATCCGGAAGATCCCCCCGCATCTGCTCCCGGGAGAGCTGTTCCAATCGTTGCATAGCTGTTTTACCTGTCCTTTCCCGTTTCTTCCGAAAGTGTTGCCAAAAATTCTTGATCTTCTGAACTGAGAGTGGCTTTGGCCAGCAAATCCGGCCGCAAAGCTTTAGTGCGCCTCAAAGACTGCTGCCGCCGCCAGCGGGCGATCCTGGCATGATCCCCGCTCAGGAGCACCTCCGGGGCCGTCAAGCCCTCAAAATCCCGGGGCCGGGTATAGTGGGGATATTCCAACAACCCCGTTTGAAATGATTCTTCCTCGGTAGCCCCCTCGCCTCCCAACACCCCGGGGAGCAGGCGGGTCACCGCATCCACCACCACCAGGGCGGGAATTTCACCACCGGTGAGCACATAATCCCCGATGGAGATTTCTCTGTCAATAAAATGGCGGACGCGCTCGTCCACCCCTTCATAATGGCCGCAGATAAGCAGCACCCTGTTAAGTTGCGCCAATCCTGCGGCTGTCTCCTGGTCAAACAGGCGGCCCGAGGGCGACAGGAACACCACCTCGGTGTCCCCATCCTCCGCCCGCACCTGCCGGATGGCCTCAACCACAGGCTCGGGTTTCATGACCATGCCGGGCCCGCCCCCAAAGGGCCGGTCGTCGGCCACTTTGTGGCGGTCATAGGCATAATCCCTGAGATTTAACACCCGAAAACTCACCTTCCCCAAAGCCTGGGCCCGCCGCAGCATGCTCTGATTCAGCGGGCTGTCAAAAAACTCCGGGAACAGGGTGAGAATGTCAATCCGCATATAAATCCAGGAGCCCCTCGGGAGGCCGGACCTTTAGGCAACCCTCCTTCAGGTCGATTTCCTGGATGACCTCCTCCACCGCCGGGAGGAGCACTTCCCGCTTTCCCTGGCGCACCACGTAAATGTCATGCGCCCCGGTGGGCCAGATTTCTGAAAGAACCCCCAGGACCCTGCCGTCTTCGGCATGAACCACGGGCAGCCCTATGACTTGGAACCAGTAATATTCTCCAGGGGGCAGTTCCGGAAATCTGTGGGCTTCACCCTGGACTTGGCGCCCCACCAGGGGTTCCGCCTGGTCCCGGCTGTCGATGCCTGCCAGCCTGACGAGGATGTGCCCCCTGCCCTTCGCCGCCTTGAGGACCTGGTAGCGCTCGCCGCCCACCAGGATTTCCTGTAAAGCCACAAAGGTCTCTGGGTCAAAATCCGCCGACCGCCCTGAAATTCCCACCCGAAGCATGCCCTTGAGACCATGCACTCCCACTACCTGTCCCAGGGGCACCAGGCGAGGTTGCTCCTGGCTTGGGTTACTCAATGATCTCCAGAACCGACCGCTTACGAATCTTGGTGGAGGCTGCGCTCAAAATGGTGCGCATGGCCCGGGCGGTGCGTCCCTGCTTACCGATCACTTTCCCCAGGTCTTCCTTGGCCACCTTCAGCTCGATGACGGAGGTTTGTTCCCCTGCGATTTCCTTTACTACCACCTGGTCCGGATGATCCACGAGAGCTTGAGCGATGAACTTGATCAGTTCTTTCATAGTTGGCCACCTCCAATCTGGGTTGGGGCAGACTCATTCTCCTCGGGCAGTCCGGGACCGGCCGTTGTTCACCCAGCCGGAACCGCCGCAGCAGAAGCCCTCCACTGCTTCAGCAGGCTGGCCACAGTATCAGTCGGCTTGGCCCCCCGGTCCACCCAATGGGTCAACAGGTCTTCCTTGACTGTTACCGCCGCCGGCTCCTTGCGGGGATCATAGGTGCCGATTATCTCCAGGAATCTGCCGTCCCGGGGAGATTCACTGTTTGCCACCACAATGCGGTAAAATGGTTTTTTCTTGGCGCCGAAACGGGCCAAGCGGATACGTATTGCCATGTGCGCCGCTATACCTCCTTGAGATTGGTTTTGTGAGGGGAGGACCGGGGGAGCGGTGGCTCCCCCGCCCTCCCCTCACACTCCCCTCACAACCCCCTATTAAGGGGTTGGGGGAGGGGGCGTGGGGGAGGGGGCAGGGGTCCACTGACCCCTGACC
>JBAQHL010000575.1:0-2014 GCA_049288295.1 Desulfobaccales bacterium | reverse complement strand
CCATGAGCCACTGTGACTTCCCGAGTCTTTTCGATACATGGCCCCTCTTGAGCCAGGGCCAAAGCTCGGGCATCTTTGGTCGCCCCCATATTACTCTTCAAAGGAATGATAAATTCTATCCCCTGCTGATCAATGACATATAAGCTCTTCCCGTCCAGAAACGCCCGGTCCACTACCAGGGAACGAATCACACTGGTCGCCTTCACATTTTCCTTGGCCTGCTCCAATACCGCCAAAATGTGCAAATTGTCTGGCTTCTCAATCGTATCGATCTTGATCGCCAAGGGAATCCCGGTCTGAAGCCCATAGATCGCCCAGATCTTCCAACCGTAGAGTAGAACCTTAACCTCCTTGAGTTCCCCTGGCTGACGATAACCCCGGGCCTTGACCTTCCGCTCCCGCAGAACCGAACCACACCCCTCAAACTGATCCGTCGTCTCATAGAGCGTCGTATCACAAGCCGCATGGATATATTTAGGAAAGACCCGAGCCTTGGCTAATCTCTGGATACAGTGATTGAAAAAATTCTCCATCCGCCGAGGCGTGATCTTAACGATCTGGTTGGCCAATGTATCCACACAGAGAGCCCCTCGTACCTCCGGCATGGGAGTCTTGCGAAGCTTTGTCCCCCGATCACAACTGCCGCTTCTAACCTGATAGGCGTTAAATCCGCAGAGCCCCATCAGAAGTTCGTCGGTCAACAGAAGTTCCCAAACCGGCTCCATCTTGGGAATCGAACCAATCACTTTCATCAGATAAACCAAAATAAATTGCAAAAAGGGAATGTTCTCTCTCTTCTGAGTCTCGGGATCAAGCTCTTCCAAAAGAGGGAAGACTTCGATCTCACGCAAATAATGAAAGAAGAAATCAAACAGCGTCGCCTCATCCAGAGTATAAACCGTATCCATCTCTTTGCGGCAAAACAGATGTTGGGCCACCTTTGACTCATCGCGCTCCGATGTGTGCCAGAAGAGTCGTTCGATCAGATTGTTCTGCATCTGCTCCCGTGTTACCATGGAAACAGAATAGACATAAATCAGAGGGTATGTCAAATTCATTAATCGTAATAATATAATAATATCAATAAGATAGCCGCAGTTTTTGGTAGCATTAGAGGCCTTATTTTTTGCTCCATGACTCCCCTCTCGTCTTATGTCAAAACCATGCCCTCTCAACCCACCGATGGCCACTCAGATACCTTTGGGAAGTACTTTCAAATCTCCACGTTCAGATTTCAATGTCACAAGTTCTCCAAAAAATTTTTATTTTTTTTCACTCCTTATATCGGAGTTCCAGTTTAAATACTGGAACTCCGATATAAGGATCAAAGATAGTTATGGTGCCGCAAACCGATTCGGCCCAGGTATGTGGATGAATCAAGGAGGCGAGAGTCCGGTGTACTTGGTATAAATCGAGGTTCGGGTGACTCCCAGTTCTTTGGCCGTTTTGTGGACCGGGACATCAACAAGCATAATCACTTCATGGGAAAGAAAGATTCCAAAGTATGCTTCCACAAAAACAATCAGTTTATTGCGGTTGAGCATTTTGAGTTTTCTCCGATACATCTCCCAGGACGTTTCTTTCCCTAACGCATCAAGCCGTGCCTGCTCTTCTTGCCACATCAAAAAGGCCTTAGTCAGCGCCTTCATGGCCATCACCATGTAGACCTGAACAAATACCCCCTCCCGGGTTTTCTTCGGAGCATCCTCAAGATACCAGTCCTGTTTTGTCTCGCGAAAAAGATTATTTTCGATCAGGCTGCGGTCGTCATAACGATCAAATGCAACAAAAGGGTCTTTGACCTCTCCATTGGTCACCAAGACCACCTGTTTATCCACCGGGGGTGTCTGGTTATCCCAAGTCTTCACTACCACCGCATTCAGGGGGATGGGCTCATAATCCTTCTTGGTGGTATTGGCCTCAGAACCCTCCGGGTTAAACCAATCACAGCTCATCAGCCCTGGGACGCCCACCAAGGTGGTGACCACCTTCTCCTCATATTTGTTCTTCCCAT
>JBAQHL010000574.1:0-4678 GCA_049288295.1 Desulfobaccales bacterium | reverse complement strand
GCGGGACGCAGGTCGCCCAGGTATCACACCTAATCTCCTGGCGCCCGGTTTTAGCAGGGTCTCAACTCCGGCCGGAAGGCGCCGCGGCCTCAAGTTCTTCCAGGCAAACCTGGGGTTATCAATGGTTAACCGGGGGGTTCCTGGGATCCCTCCTCTGTCATTTTGTCTATGGCTATCCCTTGCGGTATGTCTGGCAAGAGGGTCTGTGGCCCCCGGGGCTCCTGGACCTCCTGGCGCTCATGACCCTGGGTTACCTGGGATATCGCCTTTACCGGGAAGGCCGGCGCGGCACCCAACCCTCGGATTCTGATGCACCCCCAAGGTTTCTCCAATTGGACAAGGATACCCCACCTGTCGTAGCAGTGTGGGAGGAGGCCAAGCCGGGGTTGGACGCCATCCGGGAAGCCGACCAAGACTTTGACATTCGGACCTTCGGAGAAGAGACGCGCAAGATGCTTCTGGAGGTGTACTCGGCCTGGAACCGGGAGGATGTCAGCAGCCTCTACGGCAGGGTGAGGGAGAGTCTCCTGGAGTACCTGCAGATGGGTCTGAAAATCTTGTCCTTGCGGGAGGAATGCAGCCATCTTGAGGACCTGATCCTGGAGAACATCACCATTACCGCAGCCAGGGTTGACGACGGCAAGGAGTTCATTACCGTGTGCTTTCGGGGCCGGCTCCTGGACTATATACTCGACAGGCCGAGCGGCAAGCTCCTGCTGGGGAGCCTGGCTTATCCGGCCTCGTTCCAGGAATTTTGGGACCTGGAACGACCCCGGGGCCAGACTGTCTGGGTGCTTCAGGACATCCGCGATATGTGACGGAGGGCAGGCGGAGCATGATCACGAAATAATATAAGGAAAAAACCAGGCTAAATTTTAGAACTTTTTAATTCTCCAGGTTTTTTTTACCGGCGCAGGCCTTCAGGCCCGCCGTTTTTTTTTCCCAAAAATCAGCTATAATGCCTGGAGATTGTGGCAAGCCTGTGGCGGTCAGGCAGTAATCAGGCCAGTTATTAAAAATAACGTTGAAAACGAATATCTATCAAACATGAATATCCTTATCTTAGGCGTGAATGGCTTCATCGGCAATGCCCTGGTGCGGCGCATCCTGGCCACCCGGGACTGGGAAGTCTTCGGCATGGACCTCTATTCCAACAAAATCACAGAGGTCCTGGGCAATCCCCGCTTCCGCTACCTGGAAGGGGACATTGCCATCAACAAAGAATGGATAGAGTACCATATCAAAAAGTGTGATGTGGTTCTGCCTCTGGTGGCCATTGCCACCCCCATGACCTATGTGAAGAAACCCTTGACGGTCTTCGAACTGGATTTTGAGGAGAACCTGCGGGTGGTGCGCCAATGTGTGAAGTACGGCACCCGCATCATTTTTCCCTCCACCTCCGAGGTTTACGGCATGTGCGCCGACCCGGAGTTCTCCGAAGACATGAGCCCCCTGATCCTGGGCCCCATCCATAAGCAACGGTGGATTTACTCATGCAGCAAGCAGTTGCTGGACCGGGTGATCTGGGCTTATGGCCAGGAAGGCAGCCTCCAGTTCACCCTGTTCCGCCCCTTCAACTGGATCGGCCCCAAGCTGGATGATCTCTACGCCGCCAAGGAAGGGAGCTCCCGGGTGGTGACCCAGTTTATCCTGAATCTTCTGCAGCGGGAGCCCATCAAGCTGGTGGACGGCGGCTTCCAGAAACGCTGCTTTACGTATGTGGAAGACGGCATCGACTGTCTTATGACCATCATCGAGAATCCCGGGGGAACGGCGGACAGTCAGATTTTCAACATCGGCAACCCGGCCAATGAAGCCTCGGTCAAGGAATTGGCCCAACTCCTGCGGGATCTCTTTCGCCAGCATCCGGACCACAGGAACGACGGGGTTTATTCGGAGATCGTGGAGACCTCGGCTGATTCTTATTACGGCAAAGGCTATCAGGACATCCTGACCAGGAAGCCCTCCATCGAAAAGTCCCGGAGCATGTTGGGCTGGGAGCCCAAGACTGACTTGACCACCTCGTTAAAGATCACCCTGGACGCCTTCCTGGAGGAAGCCCGGGAGAGTCAGGGAAATTTTTAAGATTTTGGAATGAAGTTCAGAGGGGCGGGTTCTGCGGACTAAAATCCCGGGCTGCCTGGATGGTGGACACCTGAGTCCTCTGTTACGAACAGTTTCGAGTTTCGAGTTTGTAGTTTCGAGTTGTGAGAAATTCCTCCTATTCCTTCTCCACCCGCTTGCGGGGGGAGAGAGTTGGGGTGAGGGGGGAAATTCTTCATAATTTACGGGTGAGCCAGAAGCTCATGAGAAACTGTTTCGAAAAGTTTAATCGCCTCTATTTTCCCCAACCATGCCTGGGACCGGTAGGACGGGCTTCCAGCCCGTCCCGGCACTGGTTGAAAACCTGTGCCACCAAGTCTTTGCATGGTTTTGAGAGAGCCAAAGGCTCATGAGTGACTGCTCTTAGGTTTTGCCGGTGCGATTAGGTCTAAAAGTGGACATTGACACCCTGGGGGGGCTGACCGAGGGCGTACCTGCCCTTGTGCAGATTTTCCGGCCCCTGGATATCAAGGCCTCGTTTTTTGCGGCCCTGGGGCCGGACAACTCCGGACGGGCTATATTCCGGGTTTTCCACCAGCAGGGTTTTCTGGAAAAGATGCTGCGCACCCGGGCTCCTTCGGTTTACGGTTTCCGCACCATGCTCTACGGCACGCTCCTGCCGGCGCCCCGCATTGGCGCCGCGGCTCCTGAGATACTGCCCCGCCTGCGGGCCGCCGGCCATGAAGTGGGGTTGCACGGCTACGACCACATCCGCTGGCACGACCGGCTCCTGGCCATGAGCAGGGAAGAGGTATCTGAAGAAATTGAAAAGGCCCAGGCCATTATTGCCGATATTTTGGGGGGAAAGGCCTCTTCCTTCGCCGCGCCGGGCTGGCAGGCCAGCGAGAGCAGCCGACTGGCCCTGGCCGTAGCAGGAATGTTTTACGCCAGTGACACCCGGGGGACCCAGCCCTACTTCCCCCGGTTCGGCGCCTGGGTAAGTCCATTGCTGGAGATCCCCACCACCCTCCCCACCCTGGATGAGGTTTTGGGATTCAACCATTGCACGGTGGAGGATTTTTATACCTTAATCCTGTCTCGTCTAAAAAACGGCCACCCCCAGGTCCTGACCGTGCATGCCGAACTGGAAGGGGGGCCGTTTCGGGAGGCTTTTGCCGGCTTCCTGGATGAGTGCCTGGCCCAGGGGGTGACCTTCTTCCGCCTGATTGATTGGGCACAGGAACTTTACCAGCAGCGCCAGGACATTTCCGTCGCCCCGGTTTACCAGGGCCGCCTTCCCGGCCGGGCCGGCACGGTCTCCCGGCAAGGGACTCCGGAGGCTCGCGCATGAAAGTGGCTGCCATCATTGCCGCGGCAGGATTGGGCCGCCGTATGCAAAAGGACACTCCCAAGACCTACCTGCTGCTGGCGGGAAAACCTATTTTGATTCACACCCTGGAAGTGTTCGAGAACATCCCCGAAGTGCACGAGGTGTTGGTGGTGGTTCACCCTGAAGACCTGGAGTATTGCCAGAATGAGATCATCGACCCCTATCCCTTGAAAAAGGTGCTGCGTCTGGTCCCGGGAGGCAAGGAACGGCAAGACAGCGTGTACAACGCCCTGAAGGTTCTCCACAAAGAGGCTGATGAACTGGATATCGTCCTGGTTCACGATGGGGTGCGGCCCCTGGTGGACCCGGTCCAGGTGCGCCAGGTGGTGGTGGCTGCCCGGCGCTACGGGGCCGCCATTTTGGGGATTCCCTGCCAGGATACCCTTAAAAGGGTCGGCCCCAAGGGGGAGGTGGTTGAAACGGTGGACCGCCAGGAACTTTGGCAGGTCCAGACCCCCCAGGCCTTCCGGGCGGCTCTTCTGTGGCGGGCCTACCAGGATGCCATGAGCCGCGGGTTTTATGCCACTGATGAAGCGGCCCTGGTGGAAGCCCTGGGAGAAATGGTGGCGGTCGTGCCGGGGAGTCCCCTTAATCTGAAAATCACCACCCCGGACGACCTGAAAATGGCAGAAGCCTTCATGACGCTAAGAAAAGGCGCCCCATGATACGAGTCGGATTCGGTTATGACGCCCACCGTCTGGAGCCAGGCCGCCCCCTCATTTTGGGGGGCATAGAGATTCCTCATCACCTGGGTCTCAAGGGACACTCCGACGCGGATGTTCTCACCCACGCCCTGGGGGACGCGCTTTTGGGGGCAGTAGCCGCCGGGGACCTGGGCCGCCATTTTCCGGATACCGACCCGGCCTACCGGGGCATCTCCAGCCTGACGCTGCTGGAGCGCATTATGGCATTGGTGCAGTCCCGGGGCTATCAACCCATGAACGTGGATATAACGGTGGTGGCGGAGAAACCACGCCTGGCCCCCTATGTGCCCCAGATGATCGACAAGCTTGCTCCTATCCTGGGTCTGGCCCCGGAGGCGGTGAGCATCAAGGCCACCAGCACCGAGAAGATGGGTTTTGCCGGCCGGGAAGAGGGCATTGCCGCCTATGCCGTGGTTCTGGTGGCTACGGAATTTCCGCCCTTGCCCTGGGCTCCGGACCTCGGCTAAGTGCAGTCATTCATAAGTACGCTAACGTATTATGGAACGACTGAGCCGGATAATTATTCCCCCTCACCCTGACC
>JBAQHL010000573.1:0-2092 GCA_049288295.1 Desulfobaccales bacterium | reverse complement strand
CCTGGGCCCAGGCACTATCCTGGCGGGAGAGTATCCTGCCAGCCAGGGGACGCATTTTGATTTGCTTGCCTGGCTCTTTGGCAAAACCAAGGCCGTCACCAAGGAGGAGATGGCTTGGCAAAGGGATCAGGCAGTGCGCAGCCTGATGAAAAATCTCAAGTTCGAGAGCGAGAAGAATAGCAATATCATCTCGGTGTCCTATGAGACTCAAAGCCCTGAGCTGGCTCAAGCGGTTGTCGACAAACTCATTAAGGTTTTTCTGGACAAGCATATCCAGGTGCACCGCACCGCCGGCTCGGAGGAGTTTTTTCACCAGCAAACCGAACAGCTGCGCACCAAGTTGGCTCAAACGGAAAACACCTTAAAGGAGCTCAAAAACCAGAGCGGCATTGGTTCCGTGACGGAGCAGCGCTCCATCCTGTTAAACCGCATGGGGGCCTTGCAACGTGGCCTGGGGGAGACGGAAGCCGCGGTGGCCGCCTCCCAGTCCAAGGTTCAGGCCATGGGCAAGACTCTGTCGGCGCTCCCCAGGACCCTGGTGCGCACCAAAATCACCGGCTACCCCGGCAACCCTATCGACTTTCTGCAGCAGCGTCTCCTGGAGTTGCAACTCAAGGAAAAAGATCTGCAGGCCACCATGACCGACAAAAGTCGGTTGGTTCAGGACATCAAGCAACAGATTGCCGAGGCCGAGGCGCTGATGACCAAGGAAGGCGCTACCCACGACCAGGTAACCCGCCTGGCCTTGCTCACGGAACAGGCCAACCTGGCCGAGTTTCGATCCAAGGCCGGGGTCCTCAAGGAGGAGCTGGCCCGCGCCCAAAACGAGCTCAAAGGACTCAATGACGCCGAAGTGAAGATTGCCCAGCTGGAGCGGGAACAAGAGATCGAAAAGGCCAACTATCGCAATTATTCTGACAAGCTGGCCCAGGCCAGGATCGACCGGGCCCTGGAGCTGGAGAAAATCTCCAACATCAGCGTGGTCCAACCCGCCTCCTACCCGGTAAAGCCGATTCGGCCCCGCAAGGCACTCAACCTGGCTCTGGGTTTTTTCCTGGGCGCCTTCGGGGGGCTGGGGCTGGCCTTCTCCTCCGAGTACCTGGACCATTCCTTTAAAACGCCCGAGGAGGTCACCAGGAAGCTTAACTGGCCCGTGCTGGCTGCCATTCCTCGTTTTAATAATAAAGGGGCCAAGGGTTCTCAGGGAGCTAAAGCCCCCTTTCTCCTCCCCAAGTCAGAAACAGGCTGGGATATGGTGGCGGCAATGCAGGGGGGAGGTCTTCCGGCCAGTATGCTCAATTCCCGGTCTTCCCAGGAGGCTGGGCGTCTCCTGGCCATTACCAGCTGCTATCCGGGCGAAGGAGTGAGCACCTTCGCCGCCAGCCTGGCCTTAAATCTGGCCCAGCAACAGGGTGGCCGGGTGTTGTTGGTTGATACCAACCTGGCCCGACCGGCCGCCCACCAGTTTTTTGGGGTAAGCCATACTTCTGGTCTCGCTGATATCCCCACACATGGACCTGAGCATCCCGATGAAATCCAACCTTCCACCATCAGCAACCTGGATATCCTGCCCTCGGGCCAGGGTCGAGCCAATCTGGGCCGCTTCTTCGAATCGCGTCAGTTTGCTGACCTGCTGGGTCTGTGGAAGCGGGAATATAATTTTGTGCTGGTGGACACCCCTGCCTTGCATGAAGCTGCCTGGGTGAGCCAGTTGGCCAGTGTGGCCGATGGCGTGGTCTTGGTGATCGAGGCGGAAAAGACCCGCTGGGAGGTGGTCCAGCAGGCCAAAGAGGTTCTGGAGCAGGCTCAAGCTAATGTAGTGGGAGTAGTGTTGAACAAACGTCAATTTCATATACCGGGGTGGCTATATAGGACCCTGTAAGAGTCCACAAGACCCCCACAGATTTCTTACTTTTCAATTCGGAGATGTTTCGGTATGTCGGGAATGCGACGGCACATCCTCCTTGTGTCCTTCAAGATTTTTGACCTGTTGTTGATGAACCTTGCCTTTGCCCTGGCGGCTTATGTGGTTTATTGGCAACAAGGCCAGGTTTCCCTGGAAGAGTTCCTGTCCATGCGCATCAAAGTTCAG
>JBAQHL010000572.1:0-6889 GCA_049288295.1 Desulfobaccales bacterium | reverse complement strand
CCATACTCCTTTCCCCGATTCCCACCTCCTGTTCAGGAAACGCAATTTATTGCGCCCTCAGGGCTTGATGAATCAAGCCCCTACCCTCCATTTGTCGGGACCACAGGCATCTTGCCTGTGGACACAGGCTGGAAGCCTGTGCTCCCGAGTTGCGGGGTTGGAGGAAGGGCTTGAGAGAGGAGTCAGGATTCCCCTGACACCTAACCGCCTCTTAAAATTTTTCAAAACAACCGTTTCTGGCTCGATTTTTTTGCAGGTTTGGCCAAGTTCTTCTGATCCAGGAGCGTGCCGTCCGCCAGGATATGCTTCACCTCCAGAACCCGGGCCTCAAGTTCCGGAGCCAGGAGCTGACCCCGATGGCAGCGGGCCGGGTCGGCTTCGGCGCAGAACACGCAAACCCTGGCCTGGCGGGCTTCCGCCAACAGGCGGGCCACTCCTTCCCGGAATTGGGGCCGGGAGCGGACATACTCCCACACCAGTTCGTCGGCCAGGGGCCGGTCCGGGTCCTGGGGTTTGCCGCCCAACTCTTTCCCCAGGAAAATATATCGGATGCTGGCCTCCCCCAAAAGATCCTGGAGAGCGTCCCGGTTAAATTGGGGATTAAAGCGGCTGTAAGGGTTGCTGCGCACGTCGGCCACCACTTCGATGCCGTGGGACGCAAGAAGCTTGACAAATTCATCGCCGGAGTGGTTGCTGTGGCCGATGGTGTAGATGAGCATGAGGAAATATTGGTGCGTGAGACGCACCCTACATATTACTTTTCAGGGGACGAGACCGTAACCATCGGCTTAATCTGGGCCAGTTTTTTGGCCCCCATCCCATACACCGTCAAAAGGTCCTCAACTTTATTATAGGGGCCCTGGATCTGGCGGCGCTGAATAATGCGCTGGGCCAAAGTGGGGCCGACGCCCGGCAGGGCTTCCAGGTCTTCGGCGGTGGCGGTGTTCAAATCCAGGCCGACGCCCAGGGTCAGGAGCTGGTCTCCTGACATGCGCTCCAGGGAAAATTCGCCTTCCTCAGTAATCTCCAGGCAGCTTCCGGGCAAGAGGACAGCATCAGCATCAGGCGCGGGATGGGGGCCTCCGGCTTGGCGCCAGACCTCGGGCAGGGTAGGGGGGGCCGCGAAGGCATAGACCCCGGGGCGGGCCGCCTCACCGGTCACTTCCACGAGCACGGGCTGGGGGGCGGCTCCCTGAGTTCTGAGGGGCAGCCACCCAGGATTTCCCCGCCAGGCATACAAGCCCAGAAGAAGCCCGGCCACCAGCAGGAAAACACCAAGTTGGGCGCGGCTGAACGCGGGCATTTTTAGCAACCAGTAATCAGTGAGCAGTGAGCAGTAATCAGCGGTTTCTTCCTGATTATACCTCAATCGAAATTGATCACTGAAGTCATATCCCAGTAACACTGGATGGCGGGCACGGAGGCCCGCCCCACCATCGGTTTCAATGCAAAAAGGAGATGATCACCCTGATATTTTGATAGCGAGTCAGCTTTTATTTCTGCTAACTGCTGCCTGCTAACTAAGCCCCCTTGGCCCGCTGCTCGTCCTTAAAGAGCTTGTAGGTGATGCTGTCCACCAGGGCCTGCCAGGAAGCCTCGATGATATCGTGGGACACGCCGATGGTGCCCCACCATTCGGTGGCGTCCCGGGATTCCACAAAGACCCGCACCTTGGCGCTGGTGCCGTGCATGCCGGGCAGCACCCTCACCTTGTAATCATCCAGGCTCACTTCCATGAGCCGGGGGTAAAAACGCACCAGGGCTTTTAAAAGGGCGTTGTAGAGGGCGTCCACCGGGCCCTGGCCCACCGCGGCGGTATGAACCTCATGGAGCCCCACATGCACCTTGATGGTGGCTTCCGGCACGGGAGGCTCATGCTCCCCCACTTTCTGGTCGATCACCCGGTAGCTTTGCAGGCGGAAGAAATCCTTGTGTTTCCCCAGCGCGGCCCGCACCAGCAGTTCCAGAGAGGCCTCCGCGGCCTCAAACTGGTAGCCCTGGGCCTCCAGATCCTTGACCCGCTCCAGGATAAACTTGACATTGGTGTCGTGGGGAGGCAGGTCCTGGTCGCCCAGCCTGAGAGTAGTCCTCAGCTTTTTGTAGGCTTCGCGCACCTGGTTGTCGTGGGCGCTGGGCTCCAGGCCCAATTCCTTTGCCTTTATAAGGATATTCCCCTTGCCTGACAGGTCCGACACCGGGATGCGGCGCACGTTGCCCACTTTTTCCGGGTTAATGTGCTCATAGGCGCGGGGGTTGCGCTTCACCGCGGCGGCATGGACCCCGCCTTTGTGGGCGAAGGCGCTGCGGCCCACAAAAGGCTGATAACGGTTGGCCCGCACGTTGGCCAGTTCATAGATGAACAGGGAAATCTCCCTCATTTTCATGAGGTTCTCATCGCTGATACAGTCCACCCCCATCTTGAGCTTCAGGTTGGCGATTATGGAGCAGAGATTGGCATTGCCGCAGCGCTCCCCCACGCCGTTGATGGTGCCCTGCACCTGAGTACAGCCCAGTTCCACCGCAGCCAGGGAGTTGGCCACGGCCAGGTCGGCGTCATTGTGGGCGTGGATGCCCAGCGGGACCCCGGGAAACCGTTTTTTCACCGTCTTGATAATGCTTGTCAGTTCGGAGGTGAGGGTGCCGCCGTTGGTGTCGCAGAGCACCAGGATCTCAGCGCCGCCAGCCAATGCGGCTTCCAGGGACTTTAGGGCGTATTCCTTGTCTTCTTTGAAGCCGTCGAAAAAGTGCTCGGCGTCGTAGAACAGTTCCTCCACATGGGACTTGAGATAGGCCAGGGAATTGGTGATGAGCTCCAGGTTGCGCTCCGGCGTGGTCTGGAGGATTTCCCTGACCTGAAAAAGGGAGGATTTCCCGAAAATGGTGACCGCCGGGGCCCGGCTTTTCACCAGTTCCTGGGTGTTCGTGTCCTGATCCGGGGCGCTGTCCTTGTGGTGGGTGGACCCAAAGGCCACGATCTGGGCTTGCCCCAGGTCGTAATGGCGGATTTCCGTGAAAAATTCCTTGTCCTTGGGATTGGAGCCGGGCCAGCCGCCTTCGATGTAGTGCACTCCCAGTTGAGCCAGCTTCTGGGCCACCCGGATTTTATCCGGCAGGGACAGGGAAAATTCCTCGGCCTGGGTGCCGTCCCGCAGGGTCGTGTCGTAGATTTTTACCTGGCTCATGGCCGTCCCCTAAGGCTTGGTACGTTTGGTCGGCGGAGTTTCCAGCCCGAAGGCGTCATGCAGCACCCGCACCGCCAGTTCCGTGAATTTATCCTCAATAACACAGGAAATCTTAATTTCCGAAGTGCTGATCATCATGATATTAATGCCGGCCTGGGCCAGGGCGTTGAACATGTGGGAGGCCACGCCGGCGTTGTTGCGCATGCCCACACCCACGATGGAAATCTTGGCAATTTTTTCGTCGCTGACCACGTCCCCGGCGCCCACCTCCTTGGCCACCCCCCGGACGATTTCCAGGGTCTTGGCCAGGTCGCCCTTGGGCACCGTGAAGGTGATATCCGCCAGGCCGTCCACGCTGGTGTTCTGAATAATCAGGTCCACCACGATGTTGGCCGCAGCCACCGGCTTAAAAAAACGCACCGCGATCCCCGGCCGGTCGGGAAGTCTGGTGATGCTGACCCGGGCGTCATTGCGGCTGAAGGCCACACCGGATACCGGAATCGCTTCCATCTCTTCATCCTCCATACACACGAGAGTACCGGGGTGGTTGCTGAAGGTGGACCGCACCCTGAGGGGCACCCGGTACTGCTTGGCAAAACCCACGGAACGGATCTCCAGGACCTTGGCCCCCAAAGAGGCCATCTCCAGCATCTCGTCATAGGCGATTTTATCGAGGAGCCGGGCTCTTTCGGACACCCGGGGGTCGGTGGTGTAGACGCCGTCCACATCGGTGTAAATTTCGCAGAGATCCGCTTTGAGGGCAGCAGCGATGGCCACCGCGGTGGTGTCGGAGCCCCCCCGGCCCAGGGTGGTGATGTTGCCCACTTCGTCCACGCCCTGGAAACCGGCTATGGTGACCACCCGGCCTTTTTTCAGCAATTCCTTGATGCGGCCGGTGTCAATGCCGATGATACGGGCCCGGCCGTAAGCCCGGTCCGTGTAGATGCAGGCCTGGTGCCCCAAGAGGCTCGTGGCCTCAATGCCCTGGGACCGTAAAAACATGCAGAATAAAGATACGGTGACCTGCTCGCCGGTGGCCAGGAGCACATCAAGCTCCCTGGCATCGGGGGGGTCGGACAATTCCTTGGCCAGATTGATGAGACGGTCGGTTTCTCCAGACATGGCCGACAGCACCACCACCATGCGGTTGCCGTCCGTCACCCCTTTCATTACCCGGTTGGCCACATTGGCAATGCGGTCGGGATTGGCCACAGAAGTGCCGCCATACTTTTGCACGATGAGTGACAAGGTATGCTACCTCGAAAAAAGATTAAATAAATTTTATAGCTTATCGGGGGAAAAAAAGAAAGATGCCGGCAGAGAAGACCGCTGGCGCGAGGATATCTCTTGACGTCCCGAATGATTTGTTTACTGGGGGAGATTCCCTTTACCTGGAACTTTCTTTTTTGGCCAGGCGGTCAATATCCCAATTCGTCCCATAAAACTGCACGCCATGATGAAAACGGCCCCGGGCAGTAAAGACGGGCCGCATCCAGACCACCCGGCCGTTGACCACGAGTTCGGTCTCCCCATCAGGAAGAATTATCGTGATTTTTATGGGCAGATTGGGACCCAGGGCGGAGGAGGTCTCCAGACGGGCGCCCATGCAACTGACATCCATGAGCCAGGCGTCAGGGGCCGGCTTGCCGTTGACTTCGGTGACGGCCCAACGCACCGGATAACGGTTGGCCCGGCGGGGCACCCGCCTTCTGGGTGTTTGGACAGTCAGAGGGATGACTCGCATAATTCTTTCCCTTAATATTTATCGAAAACAGTATTTCACTGCATATAACTCATTAATGCTTTCAGGCCCAACGGGAGAACCGCACAAAGAAGAAACCGAAAACCGAAAACCGAAAACCCCCACTACAGCTTCCCTTGCCGGGCCAGCATGTCCAATTCCCAGAAAGGGGCATAAAAACGCATGCCCAGGCGGAACCGGCCAGGTTTGCCGATCAGCGGCTTGATCCATTTCACCATACCGGCCAGGCGGGTTTCTTTTTCCCCCCAGGGGAAGCGGACGACAAATTCTACCGGCGAATTGGGAGCCATGAACAGGGGGCTCTCCAATTGGGCCCCCAGGGAGCTGATATCCACGAGGTAGGAGTCGGGCGCGGGGCGCCCGTTCAATTCATGGAGGGACAAACGTATCGGAAAACGCTGTACCTGGCGCTCCACCCTTTTTTTGACGACAGCCATGCAACCTCCCCTGATACACACCATATATCGGCAAATTTCAGAAAAAACTTAACCTGTCGGTCTTCCTCCTTTTTTGCCCAGAGAGGGGCAGGGCCCTTGGCAGGGCGGCTGGGAGACAGGGGCCGCCTGCCGGCGTATGCGCCCCGTCCACTTTTCATAAGCCCTGCAAGGGAATAGCCAGGAACACATTTTGATGTTATTTTTTCCATTGACGTAAGGGATTTAATGATGGTATGAAGGGACATTACGAGAAAAAAATCACAAGGAAGGAGACTCCTCCATGTCCGCCAAACTGATCAAGGGTGCAGAAGTCGCCGCTGAGATTAGAGAAGAGCTGAAAAAAGAAGTGGATGAACTCAAGGCCAAACATAATCTTACTCCCGGCCTGGTAACCATCCTGGTGGGCGAAGACCCCGGCTCCGTGAGCTACGTCACTGCCAAACAGAAGACCGCCCACGAGTTGGGCTTCTACTCGGTGCAGGACAACCAGGACCCGGACATCCCCGAAGATGCCCTGCTGGCCCTCATCGAAAAATACAATAAGGATCCCAAAGTCCACGGCATTTTGGTGCAGCTGCCCCTTCCCAAGCATGTCGACTCCAACAAGATCCTGTTGGCCATTGATCCCAATAAAGACGTGGACGCCTTCCATCCGGTGAATGTGGGCCGCATCCTCATCGGCAACTACGTTTTTCTGCCCTGCACTCCGGCGGGCTGCCAGGAACTCATCGTGCGCGGCTACGGCGACCCCAAGGGCAAGGAAGTGGTGGTGGTGGGCCGCAGCAACATCGTGGGCAAACCCATGGTGGCCATCATGATCCAGAAGAAGGTCGGCGCCAACGCCACCGTCACCTGCGTGCACACCGGCACCCCCAAGGAAAAGATGATCGAGCACTGCAAGCGGGCCGACATCCTCATTGTGGCCGCGGGCGTGCCCAAGTATGTTCAGGCTGATTGGGTCAAACCCGGCGCCTGTGTCATCGACGTGGGCGTCAACCGCATCGGCAAAAGCGAAAAAACCGGCAAGGCCATCCTGGCCGGCGACGTGGACTTCGACACCGTCAAGGAAGTCGCTTCCGCCATCACCCCGGTTCCCGGCGGTGTGGGCCCCATGACCATCACCATGCTCATGAAAAACACCGTCATGGCGGCCAAAGCGGCTGTGGGGCTGATTAAGTTTTAGTGAAATGATTAGAGGGAGGGAGCCGGGAGTTACACAGGTGAGGACATCTGTGCCGCTAACCCCTTACCCCCTCCGCCAAACCTTCACCCCCAATCCCTTGACGGGGAAAAAATAGGGCCGGTGCACCCGAGGCTTTTTTGAGCCCCGCGTGTACCGGCCTCTTTTTTTTGAGGGGTCTGTAACCGCAGGCTTTACCGGGAAAAACCTCTTGGAAATTTAGAGCAGGCGCCCTCGCCTGCTATTTTAAAGAACAGCCGGGGGCGGCTGTTCTACATTTTTTCTCCATTGTTTATTAGATATGATAGGAGATGGTCTATCAGGCAGG
>JBAQHL010000571.1:0-1527 GCA_049288295.1 Desulfobaccales bacterium | reverse complement strand
GCCAACTACCACTTCTGATCCTTCAGAAGTTGACTACTTAAACGGCGGCCTTCGGGCCGCCTTTTTTTTCCGGGAGTGATCTCCCGGGGTTTTCCGATCGTTCCCCCCTTCTCCTGCCGCCAAGTTCACAACAGCCTTGTGGAGCACGGCCTAAAGATGATATGGTGAGGCGGTCGCCTTGCGGCGCCGTTCCAGATCGCTTCTAACGGAATATTTCCTCTATCCTGATGTTTTTCCAGCAATTGATCAACGGCCTGACCACCGGCAGCGTCTATGCCCTCATCGCCCTGGGCTACACCATGATCTATGGCATTTTGGGTCTGATCAATTTTGCCCAGGGGGAAATCTACATGTGCGGCGCCTTTGTGGCGGTGCTGCTCCTGGCCACCGGGGGAGTCAATTTCTTCCTGGCCTTTGCCCTGGGGATGGCGGCGGCCGCCCTCCTGGGGGTGCTCTTAGAGAGGGTGGCTTTCCGGCCCTTGCGGGGGTTCCATCCCCTGGTGCCCCTCATCAGCGCCATCGGCGCCTCCATCTTTCTCCAGAGTCTGGCCCTGCTCCTGTTCGGCCCCAATGACCGGCCCTTCCCCATCCAATTTACCTTCAGCACCATCGTGATCGCCGGCCTGCCGGTGTCCACGCTGCAGATAGCCATTCTGGCCGCGGCTCTGGGGCTCATGGGTTTGCTGGTGGTCTTTGTGCGTTACACCACTTACGGCAAGGCCATTGTGGCCTGCGCCCTGGACCGGGATACGGCCCGGCTCATGGGCATCAACGTCGATCGCATGGTCTCCCTGACTTTTCTGTTGGGCTCCGCCCTGAGCGGCGCTGCGGGCATCATGATGGCCATCTACTACAACGCCACCTACCCCCGCATGGGAATGCTGCCGGGCCTCAAGGCCTTCAGCGCCGCCATTCTAGGAGGGGTAGGCAGCATCCCGGGGGCCATCCTGGGGGGCTTGCTCCTGGGGGTGGCGGAATCTCTGGGCGCGGCCTATGTCTCCTCGGGTTTTAAGGATGCCATCGCTTTCGCCATCCTCATCCTGGTGCTTTTGCTGCGGCCCCAGGGCATTTTGCGAGGCCGGGGGGACTGAGATGGCTGCCTATGTGCTCCATCTGGCCATCCTGGCTGGCATCTACATCATCCTGACCGTCAGCATCAACCTGATCATCGGCTATGCCGGCCAGGTTTCCCTGGGCCATGCCGCCTTCTATGGCATTGGGGCCTATGCCTCGGCCCTGGTGTCCATGCACTGGCACTTCCCTTTCCCCGCCGCCGCCCTGGTGGCCCTCTTGGTGGCGTGATTATGCGGCTTCGCCCTGGGGCTGCCGACCCTGAGGCTCAAGGAGGATTACCTGGCCATCGTCACCCTGGGTTTCGGGGTGATCGTGGACCTGGTCTTTCTCAACCTGGAAATCACCGGGGGCCCTGACGGCCTGCCGGGCATCCCTCCTCCCAGTTTCTTCGGCGTGAACTTCCGGGAGCCCTGGATTTACCTGATTCTGGTGGTCGTCACCGTGCTGCTGGTC
>JBAQHL010000570.1:0-4024 GCA_049288295.1 Desulfobaccales bacterium | reverse complement strand
CTTCTACAGTTTGCAATCCTTTTCCTGGCACCGGCGGGATGGCATTTTCCTGGCGGCCTCCCTGCTGGCCCTTCTGGCGCTGCTTTATCTGGAGTGGCAGAAGCCTGTTCTCGTTTGAGGATACGATGAGTGAACCATTAATCGAATTGCACAATATCACCTTTACCTATCCCGGCGCCCCCCAGCCGGTGTTCCAGGACTTCAATTTCCAGCTTTTGCCGGGAAACCACCTCGGCCTCATCGGTCCCAACGGCAGCGGCAAGACCACCATGCTGCACCTGATCATGGGGCTTTTGCGTCCCCAGGCGGGGAGCATCGTGGTTTTCGGGGAGGAAGTCAAAAAAGAGAAGGATTTTGTCAAGGTGCGCCAAAAGGTAGGCCTGCTCTTCCAAAACGCCGACGACCAGCTTTTCTGCCCCACGGTCCTGGAAGACGTCGCCTTCGGCCCCTTGAACCAGGGAAGGCCCCCGGCCGAGGCGGTCCGCATTGCCATGAAGACCATGGAGCGCCTGGGGTTGACGGGTTTCGAAGACCGGGTGACCTACAAGCTCTCCGGGGGAGAGAAACGGTTGGTTTCCCTGGCCACGGTTCTGGCCATGGAGCCGCAGCTGCTCCTGCTGGATGAGCCCACCACCGGCCTCGATGAAGCCACCCGGCACCGCCTCATTCACATCCTCAGGGACCTGGACATCGCTTACATGATCGTCTCCCATGAGCCGGAGTTTCTCAATCACACCGTCAAGGAATGTTGTCACGTGCATGCACATTGTTGTCATCCTGTAACTTAATAACCGGGAGGGAAAGGAGTATGAGAAGGATTCGGTATTTTTTGGTTTTTCTAGTACTCATTGCGTTGGCAGGATTTGCATCGGGGTTTGGAGCTGGTAAAGCCGCGGCCGCCGCCGATGAAAAACCTCCGGTCCAAGAGGAAATGCAGAAAGCGGATGATAAGAAGGGTTCTCCCGCCGAGGAATCCGAAAGTGAGTGTCCCGCCACCTTCGGGCCCATCATCACCGACACCGCAGTTCCCATTGACAAGGGCAAATTCGCCATCCAGCCGACTTTCGGCATGAGCTTTTTGACTGCGGCCTTCAACAAGGACTGGCAAAGGGTTTCCGCCGGGGGGGACTTCAAATCTTTTGGCATGTCCTGGAAATTTACCTACGGCCTCATCAACAACCTGGAAGTCTTCGTAGTTGTTCCCTACGTTCATAACTGGGCCGATAATTTGGATGAACCGGGGCCCGGTGGGGAGCGTTCCGCCCGTTCGGGAAGCCTCGGCGATATAAATTTGACCTTTAAATATCGCCTGCTGGAAGAAACCGAAACCAGACCCACCGTAACCTTTCTCTTCTCTCCCACCTTTCCCAGCAGCCGCTTGCGCAGCCTGAGTCCCAGCCGTCTGGGCACCGACGTCACCGGCGGGGGAGCCTATGTCTTCACCACCGGCTTTAACGTCTCCAAGTACGTCAAGCCCTTTGTCCTGTATGGCAACCTCTGGTATTCCATGCAAACCGCGTACACCGAATTTTCCGAGAGGGTCTATCCCCGGGATTTTGTCACCGTGAACCTGGCTGCCGAATATCCCATAACCAAGAAATGGGTGGCCCTCCTCGAACTCACCAGTTTTTGGGATGGCGGGCGCCTTTTCGGCCATAAGGCCAACACCCCTCCGGGGGCTTTGCTTTCCATCTTGCCGGGAATTGAGTTCATGGCCACAAAAAAATTCTCCCTGGCCCTGGGGGTGAACGTTGACCTGGTGGGGAAGCGTTCCGAAGCTGCAGTAACACCAGTATTATCTATGGTTTATGCTTTTTAAGGCAGTTTCCTTGTTGTACGGCGAAAAAAATTTTCAAGGAGGACTTATTCAATGACACAACGGCAACTTATTCACACAAGCATTCTAAGTCTGGCGATTTGGTGCTGGGTTCTCAGCGGCCCTGTATCAGGCCAGGGCCGGGGACAGGGGTTCCGGCCCTGCCCTTATGCGTCCTATATGTGTCCGGTTAAGGATGTCTGCAAACCCTTTGACGAGAGCGGTAAGGTGGTGCAAGTGACTACCGAGATGCTGGAAGCAGGCATGTACCCCGGCATGGCGTTGATCGTGGACACCAAGAATCGCGGGCAGGTGCACGCCAGCCTGGGCCCGGTATGGTACTTGGAGCGCCAGGATTTCGTAATCGCCCCCGGAGACGAAATACAGGTGAAAGGGATGTGCGAGAAAGAGGCCAGCGGGAAGATGCGAATCGTAGCCTTCCAGGTCGCCAAAGGGGATCACATCCTCGCCCTGCGCGATGACCAGGGGCGCCCCTATTGGGAGGCTTGGCGGAAAAAATAGAGCCTCTGCCCCGATCCCGGATAAAGAGTATTGCACCTCGTCTTGAGCATGAAAATGGCGGGCGGGGACGCCCGCCCCACCACCCCTTGCTTCATTTATGAGCGTTCCTGAACTGATTCGCGCTTGCCGCTAACGTAGCGGGAAAGGAGAAAATCATGCAACGTTGTTTTATCGGGTGCTTATGCCTGGTTCTCGTATTCGGTTTCGCCAACCTCAGCCAGGCCCATTTCGGCGTAATCCTGCCGGAAAAATCCATGGTGGTGCAGGGCGACAACCAGAACCTTGATATGATCCTGGCCTTCTGCCACCCCTTTGAACAAAACGGCATGGACATGGCCAAACCCAAACAGTTCGGGGTTAAAGCCGGGAAGGAAAAAACCGACCTGCTGGGTTCGCTCCAGGAAACCAAGGTGTTGGACAAACAGGCCTGGAAAACCAACTATGCCATTAAAAAGCCGGGTATTTACGCTTTTTATTTCGATCCCACACCTTACTGGGAACCGGCGGAAGACAAATACATTATTCATCAGACCAAGACTTACGTCGCGGCATTGGGCGAAGAAGAAGGCTGGGACCAGGAAGTGGGCTTGAAGGCCGAGATCGTGCCCTTGACCCGGCCCTTCGGCCTCTATGCCGGCAACGCCTTCCAGGGCGTGGTGAAATTCAAGGGCAAACCCGTGTCCGGCGCCGAGGTGGAGGTGGAGTTCTGGAATACCGACAAGAAAGTGGCTGCCCCCAATGATTATTTCATTACCCAGGTGGTGAAAACCGACAAGAACGGGGTCTTCACCTTTGTGCCACCCTATGCCGGCTGGTGGGGTTTCTCCGCCTTGAACGAGGACAAGAACGCCATCGTCCATACTGACGGCAAGAAAAAGGACGCGGAATACGGCGCTGTTCTCTGGGTGCAGTTTACCGGTTGGCCGGCGGCGGCAAAAGCGGCGGCAGCACCGGCCGCGCAAAAATAGATGGTTGCGAAAATCATTTGAAGGGAGGGCCGGGGGGATGCGACGCCTGGCCCTCTTTCTCAAAAACCATAAGTTCCAACAGTCTCAGCCAGGGAAGAAAGGTTGACTGCAATCGGACAATGGTTATAATAGTTTAAAAAGAAAATAGAAAGGAGGAGTGAACCATGTGCTGCCATAACAAGGACAAGCATGAGCATGAGCATACGCATGAAGCGGTTGCTCATACTCACGACGGGCATGAGCACTGCCACGAGACCATGACTCATACTCACGAGCACATTCACGGCGAAGGGCATCACTCGCACGATCACAAGTGCTGTCATTAACAGGAAAGCCACGATTCTGCTAAGAAATTAAGCCACGAAGGCCTTATCCGGTCTGAAGACTGGAAAAAGAGCGTTCGTGGCTTTCCTTTTCTCCTGGATTCTTCCTCAAAGGCAATCTGGCCTCACTTCTTCTTAAGCCAGGACATCATGCCCCGGAGCTTTTTCCCCACTTCCTCAATGGGATGCTCCGCTTCGAGGCGGCGCAGGGCATTGAAGACCGGCCGCCCCGCCTGGTTCTCCAGGATCCACTCCCGGGCGAACTCGCCGGTCTGCACTTCCTCCAGGATCATCCGCATCTCCTCCCGGGTCTCCTCGGTGATGATGCGTTTGCCCCGGGTGTAGTCGCCGAACTCGGCGGTGTCGCTGACGGAGTAGCGCATGTAGCTGATGCC
>JBAQHL010000569.1:0-3109 GCA_049288295.1 Desulfobaccales bacterium | reverse complement strand
AATCCCGCCGTTGTTGGGGCTTGGCTTTAAAAGTCTTCTGAGTGCTGATGTTGACGACTGCCGGCGAAAATTTTTGGGCGACGTCGGCAAAGGTTTCCGGCGCCAGAGTGGCGGCCGCACTCTGGGGCAGGGGGGCCGGTCCCCCCAGCAGGGTCAGCATCAGAATGGCTGAGATGAACGAGCCGACCTGAACGATGAGTTTACTTCTCCTTGTCATGCTTGATCTCCTTGTCTCCCGGCAGGGTTGAAAAAGAGGCGACCTCAGGGACATCGCTTTTCTTTCCCACAACGACCAGGAGGTATCTCTCGGGGTGCAAATATTTATCCGCCGTCTTCTTGAGGTCGGCAGGGGTTAAATTTTTTATGAGGGAAGGATAGCGCCAGGGATAATCCAATCCCAGGCCGTAAAATTCCACATAGGCCAAAAGCGCGGCCCGCTTGGCCACCGAATCCATCTTGGACGGGAAGCTGCCGATGAGGAAGGATTTGGCCTCATCCAATTCAGCGGCGCTCACCGTTTGAGAGCGCACCTTTTCCACCTCGCGGATGACCTGGGTGACGGCCTCTCCGGCACTCTGGTTTTTGGTCTCCAGGCTAACGGCAAAAGTCCCCGGTTCCAGGCCGGCCTCGAAGCCGCTGGCCACAGAGTAGGCCAGACCCCGCTCCTCCCGGATATTGGTGAGGAGCCGCGAAGAAAAACCTCCACCGCCCAAAATATAATTTAAGACCTGCAAGGCGTAAAAATCCGGATTGTTGCGGGCGATTCCCAGGTGGCCCCAAATAATATTGGCCTGGGTGATGTTTTTGTCAATGAGGATTTTTTCGGTATCCTTGAGATTGGGCGCAGGCGGCACCTTATTTTCGGGAATGGGAGCGGCCTTCCATTGACCGAAGATTTTCATCACCCAATCTTTGGCTTCCTCCGGGGAAAGATCGCCCACAATGGTGACAATGGCGTTGTTGGGCCGATAAAACTTGTCGTGAAAAACCGCCAGGTCTTTGCTGTCAATGGCCGCCAGCCCTTCCAGGGTCCCCTTGACAGGATGGGCATAGGGGTTTTTCCCAAACAGCCGGCGGTTAAAGGTGCGGGAAGCAACCACCCCCGGCTCGTCCTCATCGGTTTGAAAACTGGCCTTCAGTTGGGATACCTTCCGCTTGACCTCTTCCGGAGAAAAGGCCGGGTTGAACAAAATATCCTTGAGAAGGTCCAATCCCGGCTCCAGGTTTTTCTTTAGGACGGTGAGCCCCGCCGAGGTGTAGTCGTCATTGCCGCTGGACCCCAGCTTGGCCCCGAGGAAATCCACCTCTTGGGCGATCTGGGTGGCGCTGCGGCTTTTGGTCCCCTGGGTGAGGAGCAGGGCGGTAAGGTTGGCCAGGCCGGCTTTCCCCGGGGGATCACGGAGGACGCCGCCTCTGACCACCACCTTCACGCTCACCAGGGGCAGGCTGCGTTGTTCGGAAAAAAGCCAGATCAGCCCGTTGGGAAGCTCCTGGTGCACCCCCAGGACCTGGGAGGGGGCAGATTCCTGGGCCGCGGCCATGGCCGGCGCCAGAACAAGAACCATGAGAACGATGACGAATAGCTTCTTTTTCATGTGGCAAGGCCCGAAAAACTCACTGAAGGCTAGGCTCAGGCTTGCGGCCTTTCCCTGCCCAGATCCGTTATTAGGTATAAACCCGATTAGCGCATGGTTCCGGCGGGTTGATAGCCAGAAACCGTGGGCCGGTCGCTTTTTATGGGAAGCAGCACTCCCAGGGTGCGGTTGTTCGGCACGAGATACTCCCGGGCCACCCGGCGAATGTCCTCGGCGGTCACCTGCTGAATCTTGGGAATGTATTCATTCAGCAGATTCCAGCGGGCCACGGTGGCCAGCTTGCCCAGGAGCATACCCCGGTAGAACAGGGAATCCATGGATAAATAAAAAGATGAGGTCACCTGATTTTTGGCCTTTTCCAACTCCTTAGGCTCCACCAGGTCTGTCTGCAGCTTCTTGATTTCAGCGTCCAGGGCCCGTTCCACCTGGGCCACGGTCTTTCCCGGCAGGGGCTGGCCATAGAACAGCAGGATGGAGTCGCTGGCGGTGTCAAGATCATAATCGGCCCCGGCTTCCAGGGCCACGCGATCCTTATACACCAATTTATGATACAGCCGGGAGCTGCGCCCCTGAGAAAGCAGGGCGGTCAGGAGTTCCAGGGCGAAGGCGTCGGGGCTATCCCAATTGGGAGCGTGATAAGCCATGACCAGGTAGGGCAACTGGGCCTCCCGCTGCACCTGCACGCGGCGTTCCCCGTACTGACGAGGCTCCTTGGCGGTGACCACAGGGGGTGGGGGTCCCGGCGGTATCCGCCCGTAAATCTCTTCGGCCCAGGCGATGACTTCCTTGGGGTCGACGTCCCCCGCCACCACCAGGGTGGCGTTGTTGGGCTGATAATAGGTGTTGTAGTGGTTCAAAAAATCGTCCCGGGTGGCGGTTTCCAGGTCGTGATGCCAGCCGATGATAGGCCACTGATATGGGTGGGCCTTGTAGGCCGAGGCCAGGGTATCTTCCATGAGGAAGCTCACGGGATCGTCTTCGGTGCGCAGGCGCCTTTCTTCCAGCACCACCTTTTTTTCCGTTTCAAAGGCCTTGTCATCCACCTTGAGGCCCCGCATGCGGTCAGCCTCCAGTTCCATCCAGCGCTTCAGTTCAGTCTTGGGGCCGTTCTGGAAATAGGCGGTATAGTCCTTGCTGGTAAAGGCATTGTCGCTGCCGCCGGCCTTTTGGATCAGGCGGGAAAATTCCTTGGGCTTGAGCTTGTCCGTGCCCTTGAACATGAGGTGTTCAGTCAGGTGCGACAGCCCGGTTTTCCCCAGCTTTTCGTTTCTGGAACCCACCTTGTACCAGACCTGGTGACTGATGAGGGGGGCCCGGGGCTCCTTGAGAACCAGGACCAGCATGCCGTTTTTCAGCCGGTGCTCCACAACCTGGGAAAATGGCCCGGCGCTTTCCTGAGCCAGACCGGCCTGGGAAAATGCCGAAATGAGGAGCAACACGGCAAGGGAGAGAAAAAAAGAATACAAGTAAAATTTCTGCCGATTTTTTTGAGGACAGAACACGTTCACCACCGC
>JBAQHL010000568.1:0-3244 GCA_049288295.1 Desulfobaccales bacterium | reverse complement strand
GGTAAGGATTGTCCAGGCCAGCTATGATCTTCTGGATCATCTGGTATTCCTCGTCAGTGGCCAGAAAAAACAGGGGGGCCTCGTAGCCGGGTTTGGCATCATTGCGGCAAACCCGGGCCAGGTTTTCTGCACCTGCTGCGGTCATGGACTCGATAAGCCGGGAAAAATCCTCACCCAGGCGATGACGCCGCACCAGTCCCCCTACATGGGAAAAAAGGGAGGGCGCAAAAGGCTCTTTTGCCCTGCTGCGGCTGCGGCTGCGGCGCAGAAAGTCTTTGAGGTGGTCCATGTCAGGCAGTCCGGTTTTTCACTTCCACCTGGCCGGAAACAATAAGGGGATGGTCCTGGGGGATGCGATAGTCCTCAAAATCCACCAGCCGCATGGAACCGGGCAGGGTATCCAGTTTGTGGTAGCCCCGGCGCTGGCGGCTGTCATAGCTGTATAACAGGGCATTGATGCCTTCTTCCAGGGCTTGAATGACATTTTTGGCTGAGAAAATGAGATTCTGGTGTTCAGAACCCACGCAAATGGGCTGGCCGGAGCCGTGCTGCCTCAGGAACGGGTGTTTGTAATGGTCCACCACCACCGGCCGCAAACGGCCAAAAGTGGTGACCGCCACCCGGCAATCGGGGAAAAGATAGAGCCGGCCGTAGAAGTCCTTCAGGGCATAGGGTCCGGTGCGCTTGTAAACCCGATAATCCGAACCCTGCTTCAAGCGGGTGAAGCCGAAGCCGTCAAGTTCCAGGGAGCCCGTGTCCGCCAGATACAAAAGGACCGCCAAGCGCCCCTCCTGGGCTGCGGCCCACTGCTCCCGGTCTTCGAGTGCTTCAAGGAGGCGGGCGCGGGCCTCGGCCAGGATGCGCACTGCCTGGGCCTCCTGCCACCAGGCCCTCAATCCGGCGGCCGGCATGAGGCCCTCGGGAGGCGGCGTGGCTTCAAGGGCTGCGGTTGTTAGGGTCTGCAGGGCTTCTTGCAGAGGTTTAACATCAAGAAAGCGCCGGGCTTCCTCACGAAATTTTGAGGGCACCGGCACCCGTTCCCGGATAAGGTCCAGAATGTTGCCCTCCCCCAGGCGTTGGCGCTGGGGCAGCCCGTCGCGCCTCATGAAATGGGGCAGGATGTGAAAAACAATGGTGATGAGTTTGGGATCTAAATTGATGCCCCAGAGGTCGGCGCTGAGGGAGTATTGCTCCAGGAGCAGGCGGCGGCGGTTTTCATGTTCCTGGGGATAAATCCGGGGGTAATGGTCAATCAAAGAAGAGGCGCTGACGGCCTGGACAAAAAGGCGGTCCTGGACGGCCACCAGGGCGGGCAGGGACGTGGGAGAAAAGTCCTGGGCAAGGCGAGCCTGGATTTCCCCGTGAATGTCCGGGTCCTTGAGGAGGGGCAGATAAAGGACGCCCCGGTGCACCAGGATTTCCAGGCCGGCTTCAAGACACCTCCACATTGCCGCTCCAGTTCCACCCCCTAAGGGAAGCAGCCCCCCTCCTGGGGCTTGATGGCCCGCACCGGCACATAAAGATAGGCCTCGCCGGCTTCCGTCTCTTCGAGGCTCGTGAAGGTAGTAGCGGGGCCCTCGAGGTCGCGGCCCTGGCACAGGAGCTTCCCTCCCTGAAGCTGCCGCTGGATGTCCTCCAGAACCTGGCGTTCTTCGATGCTCCAGTCGGTGCGGCTCAGGGCCTGATCACAAAGATCTTTGAGGGTGCTGCTCTCATAGCTCCCCGGCTCCAGCACCACCACCAGCCCCTCTCCGGCCTGACCAGGGATGATCTCCAGGACCAGGGGCAGGGGCTTTTGCAGTTTTTTGGCCTGCTCTTCCGATTTAATCTGAATATCTGCCATGGACTGTCGCCTTTTTTTTGCCTTTTTGTGGATGGGGCAAACTGCCGCCGCCATCTGATGCCGAGATGGGTTCCCAAATCGGCAGATATTATGGTGTGTAAGACACACCCTGAAACTAAAAACTCGGAACTTTTTATATTATCTCCTATTTCACAAGCTCTGCAATCCCCCTCAGCGGGGGCGGGGTTTGAGCAAATTGATGATGCGGGCGGCGACCCCGCTGCCGGTGCACACGGTTTCCGATATGTCCCGGGGACCCTGGCAGGTGCCCGCCAGAAACACACCTTCCTGGGTGGACTCCAGGGGGTGGAGGATGGGGTGCCGGCTGGTGTAAAACCCCATCTCATCCCGAATCGGGCCGGCCTCGGCAAAAGGCAGATCATCCCGGGACGCGGCCAGGCCGACGGCCAGCACCGCCAGGTCTACGGCCAGGCGGCCCCGGCCGCCCCCCTGTTGGTCCTCGTAAATGATCACCGGGCGGCCGTCTTCACCCGCCTCAATGTGTCCCGGTAAGCCCCTCCGAAAACGCACCCCGGCTTCCCGGGCGCGCAGATACAATTCCTCAAAGCCCTTGCCGGAGGTGCGCATGTCGTTGAAAAATATGGTGACCTCGGCGTCGGGCTCATGCTCCAGAGTCAGCATGGCCTGCTTGACGGCTGCAGTGCAGCAGTAACCCGAACAATAGGGCAGGAAGCGCTGGTCCCTTGAACCCACGCACTGGATGAACCCCACCCGCTTCACCGGCTGACCCTCGGGAGTCCACAGGCGGCCCTGGGTAGGCCCGGTGGCGCACACCAGGCGCTCGAACTCCAGGTTGGTGAGCACTCCAGGGATGCGGCCGTAACCATATTCACTCCTGATGGCCGGGTCAAAGGGACGAGCCCCGGTGGCCAGGACCACGGCCCCCACCTCCAGGCGGCGCTCCTCGGGGTGAGAGGCCAGGTCAATGGCCCCGTGCTCGCAGGCCTGGAGGCACATCCGGCAATCGATGCAGTATTCCTTCTCGATGGTGGCTATCAGGGGCACCGCCTGGGCAAAAATGATGCGGATGCACTTGCGGGACTTGAGGCCCAGATTCCAACGGCTGGGCACGATAACCGGGCAAACTTCGGCGCAGCGGCCGCAGCCCACGCAACGGCTCATGTTCACATAGCGGGGCTTCAGGGTGAGGTCCACCGAGAAGCGCCCCACCTGGCCTGAAATTTCAGTAATCTCCGCAAAGGTGAGAAGCTCGATCAAGGGGTGGGCTGCGGCTTCCACCAGCTTGGGCCCCAGGATGCAGATGGAGCAGTCCAGGGTGGGGAAGGTCTTGTCAAGTTGAGCCATGGTCCCGCCGATGGACAGGGAGGATTCCACCAGATAGACCTTGATGCCGGCGTTGGCCAGGTCCAGGGCGGCCTG
>JBAQHL010000567.1:0-2972 GCA_049288295.1 Desulfobaccales bacterium | reverse complement strand
CGGGCGAGGAAGCGCTGCGCCTGGATATCAAGGCCGTTTTCGCTGTTCTTGGCCAGTTCCTGCAGAATCTTGTCACCAGCTTCGTTGGGGACAAACCAATCGGGCTTATCCCCTCTTACGTAAATGGGCGTCTTCTTAAACTCAAATCTGGTCCAGAGATCTTTTTGGAAAGCCATCTAAACTCCTTGGACTGTGTGGATCATTCGACTTTATATCTTGCTCTTGAGAATTCTCCATGGCAGCATTCCGGATTTGTGTTATTTCTGCATTATTTTGATAGGGAAAGACTACTTACCTCCGCCACGCCAGGTATCGGGTGAACAGGCGCTTGAGGTTCGGCGTTAAGCGGGTGCGGTTGTACATGTCGCCCGTGGACCGGATGGCTTCCGCCTGGGTGGGATAGGGATGGATGACGCCGGCCAGGGTCCCCAGGCCCACTTTCCCCACCATGGCCGTAGAAACCTCGCTGATCATCTCCCCGGCATGCCGGGCCACAATGGTGGCTCCCAGGATTTTGTCCGTCCCGGCCTTGACCAGGATTTTCACAAACCCTTCCGCCTCTCCGTCCAGAATGGCCCTATCCACCTCACTCAGAGGCTTCACGAAGGTCTGGAGCGCCATGCCTTTTTTCTGGGCCTCGGCCTCGGACAGGCCCACGTGGGCCACTTCCGGGTCGGTATAGGTGCACCAGGGTATGGTCAGGGCGGAGAGCTTCCTGCGCCCGAAGAACAGGGCGTTCTGGATGACAATCCGGGCCGCAGCGTCGGCCAGATGGGTGAACTGATAGGGCAGACAGACGTCCCCGGCGGCGTAGATATTGGGGTTGGTGGTCTGCAGGCGGTCATTGACGATGACGCCCCGGCCTTTGCCCCCCTCATAGCTTACGCCTGCGGCTTCCAGGTTAAGGCCCTCCACATTGGGAACCCGGCCGGCCCCCACCAGGATCTCGTCCACCTCAATTTCCGCGGTTATGCCACTGCTTTCGTAGTGCACCACCTTGCCGGCGGCAGTCTTGAGAACCTTAAGGGGCTTGGCGTTTAAAATCAGGGCAATGCCGTCCCGGATAAAGGCCTGTTGAATAAGAGCCGCCGCGTCCGGATCTTCCCGGTTCATGATGCGGGCATACTTGTGGAGCAGGAACACCTGACACCCCAGACGCTGGAAAGCCTGGGCAAACTCGCAGCCGATGGGCCCGCCCCCCATGACCAGAAGGCGCGCCGGCCGCTCGGTGAGAGAAAAGACCGTCTCATTGGTGAGAAAACCGGCCTCCGCCAGGCCGGAAAGATGGGGATGCACCGGCCGGCCGCCGGTGGCGATGACCGCCTTCTTGAAGTGCAAAGTTTTCCCCGCCACTTCCACGGTGTCAGGTCCGGTAAAGCGGGCCGGTCCCAGGAAGACATCGACCCCCAGGTCCTGAAGACGCCTGGCCGAATCATGGTGGCTGATCTCGGCCCGGAGGCGCCGCATGCGCTCCATCACGAACCCAAAATCCACCTCAGTCCCCGGCGGCACCCGCACGCCCAAGGGGGCTGCGTTTCTCACCTCGGCAGCCAGCCGCGAAGAGCGAATGATGGCCTTGGAGGGCACGCAGCCGTAGTTCAGACAATCACCTCCCAAAAGATGCCGCTCCACCAGGGCCACCCTGGCCCCCAAACCGGCAGCGCCGGCCGCGGTCACCAAGCCGGCGGTCCCGCCGCCGATGACCACCAGGTTGTAGCGGGGCGCGGGCTCCGGGTTTTGCCAGTCCGGAGGGTGGACCTGGGCCACCAGGGCCTGGTTGTGCTCATCTTGGGGGCTCAGCTCCGGCAGCCCCGGGGCTGGCGCCTCTCCGGAGCCGGCGCTTGCTGCTTGGGCCAGCATTTCCTTCATTTGGAGCTTTTGCCGGGCAAAGCGCACCAGGACCGTCAGCACCGCCAGCACCACCAGGAGGACGCCCACCAGGGTCCAGGGCACCTCACCTTTGGCCACCGCCTGGAAGATGGCATCAGAACCCACCACATAAAGGAGGCTCCCGGGCAGCATGCAGAGCCAGGACCAGAAAACATAGGTCCAGAAAGGCACCTTGGTCAGGCCGAAGCCATAGTTGAGCAGGTTGAAGGGGAATACGGGGACAAGCCTGGTCAAGGCCACGATAATGGCCCCGTGCTCCTCGGTGAGCCGGTCCAGGCGCTGAAATTTCTCGTTCTGACCCAGCCAGCGGACCATGGCCTCCCGGGCGAAATAGCGGGAAATCAAAAAGGCCAGGCTGGCCCCGATTACCGCAGCATGAAGGGTTAAAATAACCCCCCACAGGGACCCGAAGAGGGCCCCGCCGGCCACCGTCATGGCTGAACCGGGGATGGCCGCCACCGTGGCCGCGATGTAGAGCAGCATAAAAACCAGGGGTCCCCAGGCTCCCAAACTGCGGATCCAATCCCGCAGAGCCCCCAGTTTATCCCCCAAGCCGAAGACCCGGGCCAGGACCAGCAAGGCGACGATCACCGTGAGCAGCAGGACCGGCCGCCACCAACCACCTCCCGGCTTCCCTCCCGCACCCTTGGGCTCCGCCCGGCTGTCAGGATTCTGGCCTCCGAGAGAGTCGTCCTTCATCCTTGATGTTTCCATGGGGTTTTCCTTATGTGGTCAAAGAAAAGTTACAGTTACACTGCGGTCCGGGGTTTTAATATCACCCAGGATAAGCCGTGAGAAAATGAAACCCATAGGGCTTAAGTAACACGTAAAGGCCCTGGCTCTCCAATTGCCCCCGGTCCCGGAGGTAAAACGTTCCTGGCTCGCTCAACTCGCACGGCCATCGCTCCATGACCCGGTTCCCAAGGCTGCAATCCACTCTGAAGCCGTGTATGACTTAGAATTTAATCATTAGGGAAGATAACTCAATGAATTAGGTCAGCAAAAGACATGATTTTGTCACCGAGGGAGGATAATCAGGGGTGATCAAGAAGCTTAAAGGAAGGGAAAACCAGGCGTGGCAG
>JBAQHL010000566.1:0-1715 GCA_049288295.1 Desulfobaccales bacterium | reverse complement strand
GGCAAACCGCACGCCATTTCGGCGCCCGGCATCAGGCTTTGCTTATAAATCCCAGGAGTGGCAGGCTCCTCCCCTTTGTGGCCTCCCAGATGGATGAGCCCATCGCCGATCCCTCGGCCCTGGCCACCTATCTCATCTGCCGCCGGGCCCGGCAGGAGGTCACCGTGCTGCTCACCGGGGACGGCTCGGATGAGCTGCTTTTGGGGTATCCCCGGTATCGGCTGCACGCCTTGTCCCAGGCCCTCACCCAGCTGCTGCCTTTTTCCCTGAGAAAGTCCATCTGCCGGCATCTGCCTCCCCACTCATTGATCGAGCGCACCCTGTCCGCCCCCCAGGATCCATTGCTCCGTGACCGCTATTGGCTGGGCCATGGTCAGCGGCGCCTGGGCGCTTTTTCCCGGGCAGAGCGCCGCATGACTATTGAAGAAGCTGTGCAGGACGTTCTGCGGGAAGACCTATCCTCCTGGCTGGTGGAGGATATCCTGGTTAAGATCGACAAAATGTCCATGGCCGCCTCCGTGGAGCTCCGCGCCCCATTTTTAGACCAGGATGTGGCCAACCTGGTCCTCAATTTGCCTCTGAGAACTCGTCTGGGCTTCCGGCAAGGGAAATTGGTCCTGGCAGAGGCCATGCGGGATTTACTGCCGGGGCATATCGCCTGGTCCCGGAAAAAACCCTTCCATCTGCCCATTGATGATTGGCTGCGCTCTGAGTGGCGGCCTCTTCTCCAGGATGTGCTCCTTGACTCCAGAACCAGGGAGCGCGGCTGGGTCGAGGCCAGGGAAATTCACCGGCTCATAGACGAGCATCTTAAAGGCGCAGCCTCCCACGGCCGCCGCCTTTATCAGCTTCTGGTCCTGGAACTGTGGGCCCGGTCTATCCTGGACCGGGGGGCAAGCGACTCTCATCCCGCCGACGTGGGTGATTGCGCCCGGGAATTGGACCCGGCCCGGCCCATCCACTGGGTAGCGGTGATTGCCCCGGCCGGGATTGGGGACACCTTACGGCTGACCCCGGCAATCAGGCAATTGGACCGCACCGACCCCAACGTCTCCATGACCCTGTATGTGGCCCAGGGAAGGGGCGCCGACCAGGTGATGGCGGGTCTCAGCCCGGTAGAGCGCCAGGTTCCCATTGATTTTACCCGAAGTAGTCTGGAAAAAATCTTTGCCCTCGTGAAGGATATCCGCAAGAACCCCCCGGACCTTCTCATCTCCACCTGGATTTCCCGGCTGGCCTGGCTGGTGGCGGCCCTTTCCGGGGTGAAGGACAGACGGGGCTGGGTCCCCCAGTGGTCGTGGAGCATGCGTTGGGGCGGACTTTTCTGGAAGCAAGCCCAACCCTATGACCCCCAGCAGCGGGATGTGGGGCGGCAAGATATCCTGGCATTTTGCGACCTCCTGGGGGTTCCACCGCCGGCAACCCTGACATTTTCCATGGCCCGACCATTGTGGGAGGAAAGTTCCCTGGCCAGGGCCAGGGTGAAACTGGGGCGGCTGCCCCGGCCCCTCCTGGCAGTGAATGCCATAGCTCAACCCAGTATCCGCCAACGTCAATACCCCTTGGTGAAGCTGGGGCAGGCTCTGACTGAACTCCTCCATCGCAGGACCATCAGCGCAGTGGTCCTCCTGGGCGACACCCATTCCCGCTCTTGTCATGAACCCTTGAGGTCCCTGCTGGGACCCAGGTGTCTGGACCTGAGCGGGGACCTGACC
>JBAQHL010000565.1:0-2838 GCA_049288295.1 Desulfobaccales bacterium | reverse complement strand
GGGCAGGTCTCCGGGGGGGCGTTTTCTACGGTGTAGCCGCACACGGGGCAAATATACATGTCCACCGCCTTCAGCTTCTCTTCCAGGGACTTCAGGGCCTTCTCATAGAGAGCGTGGTGGATCTTTTCCACTTCATTGGCAAAGCTGAAGCTGCGCTCCGCATCTTTGTTGCCGGAGTCTTTGGCTGCGGCGATCATGCCGGGATACATCTCCTTGAACTCATGAAACTCGCCGCCGATGGCCTCCTGGAGATTTTCCTTGGTCGATTTGACGCCTTTGAGGGCCCGCAGATGGGCGTGGGCATGAATGGTTTCGGCCTCGGCTGCGGCCCGGAACAGCCGCGCCACATAGGGGTAGCCTTCCTGTTCGGCCTTGGCTGCAAAAGCCAGGTATTTCCGGTTAGCCTGAGACTCACCGGCAAAGGCATCCATCAAGTCTTTGGTCGTCTGGTCCATTGTAGTCTCTCCTTACCTCTCCTTAACTTTCCTGCAGTTTCATGGGCACGCCGCAGCAGACGAGCTGCCCGCCGCCGGCTTCTACGACCTTAACTTTGTTGCCGCAAATCTTGCACAGATAGACCTGTCCAGTTTCCGTAGGCATCCTCTTTCCTCCTTAGTAGGCTTGTCTCTTAATTTTTATTTTGGCACTGGGGGCAAATTCCCCAGAAGATGAGCGAGTGGCGCTCCAGAAGAAAGCCGGCCTGGGATTTCTCAGACAAGGGGGGAACCGGCATCTCCTCATCGGTGAGGTCCACAATGAAGTGGCATTGCCGACAGATGAGATGGGCGTGATGGTCGGTTTCCGCATCATACCGGGCCACTTCGTGGAGAGGGTTGACCTTGATGACCAGACCCCTCTGGCAAAAAACCTCCAGGGTTTTATATACGGTGTTAAAGGAAATGGTGGGCATATGTCGCTGAACTTCCTGATAAATCTGCTCTGCAGTGGTGTGGTCGCAGCGGGATTCCAGATTGGCCAGCACCGCCAGACGCTGCGGAGTCACCGAAATATGACGGGATCTTAATTTGTCGACAAGCGCTTTCATAATTACCAATATTAAATAATAATTATTCCTGGCTTGTCAAGACAATCTTTTGCGAAATTCCTCAATAAAAATGAATGATGCCCACCTGAAAGAACTGCACATTGAAGGCCGGGTTTTCTTTATAAATTCCGGCATTGGAGGAATGACGGAAACGATAGGCCAGGGTCAGGCCCCAACGGGAAGCGATGGCAATGTCCAGGCCGGCGCCGACCTGGGAGGCGAAGTTGAAAGCATGGGGAATGGCAGGGCTGTCGAAATTCTCCCCGATGATCCCCACCCCCCCTTCCAGAAAAAAATGCAGGCCTTTGGTGACCGGCAGGGTGAACTTCAGGAGGGGAGTGATGCCGATTTCCCAGCCGGTGTCTTCGGCTTCGGCCAGGCTGAGGATGCCTTCAAAGTCAAGGGATATGCCCAATTTGCCGGGGAGAGCCGACGTGTGGGGGTGGACCAGAAAAAAGCCCCAGCGGGGCAGGAGGGTATAGAGGCGCACCGGTGGCGCTTTCAGATGGTGGCCGTAAGCCAGGCGCAGGCCAAAATTAAAGCGGCAATCGGGTATGTCAAACGCAGCCGCGTGGAGGTTCCCCGGAGTTGCCACTGCAACCACGAGGAGGGCAACAAGTAAAAATTCCCGCCAGCCTGTGCTCCGCATATATCCTCCACCAAGTCAAGGGGAGAAAGAAATACCTCTTCCCAAGGCGCACGATAGCGGTTGCCTGGCAAAAAGTCAAAAAATTTTCGCCAGGATGCCGGACCGGGCTTTGTTCTCGCACCGGGAAGTCTTTTCAATAAAGAATGGTTTGGGGTATACTCTAAGGGAAATTATGCTCGCTGAGGAGGAGTCATGTCCAAGAAAAAATATCGGGTACGGGCGGAGTGTCCTGCGTGCGCTTGCGGCGACATCACCTTTTTGGGGCCGGAAAAACTCAGAGAAAAGTTCATCGGCGATGAAAAGGAGATTGACATCCTTTGCCCCATGTGCGGCACCAAGCACAAAGGCAAGATGGAGGAGGACAAGGGTTAAAGCGTTTTTCAAAACCCGGCGCAGACCGGCAAGCCTGTGCCAATGTGGATTTCAACCTGCCATTACCGGTAAAAATTGCCATCTTATCAATTCCACAAAAATAAATTCATGGGCAAAAGAAGGGCTGCTCCGGGAAAGCGGCCCTTTTTTATCTGCGTTTCTCAGGAAGTTTTTCAGGCCGCTGCCAGTTGTGAGGTGCAGTGAGGGCAGCGCTGGGCCTTAATGGGGATGGTGCTCAGGCAAAAAGGGCACTCTTTGGTATCCGGAGGCGGCGGGGCCTCCTGGCGCTTCAAGGTGTTCATGGCCTTTACCACCATGAACACGGCCAGGGCCATAATGAGAAAGCTGATAACCGAGTTGATGAAAACTCCAATGTTGAGGGTGACGGCTCCGGCGGTCTTGGCGGCGGTCAGAGAGGCATAGGGTCCGGCGGCTTTGCCGCCTTCTTTTAACGTGAGAAAGAGATTGGAAAAATCCACATTTCCCAAGAGCAGGCCGACGGGCGGCATGAGCACATCGTCCACGAAGGATTTGACAATGGTCCCGAAAGCCGCGCCGATGACAATGCCCACAGCCATGTCCACCACGTTGCCCCGCATGGCGAATTCTTTAAATTCCTTGAACATGCCCCGTCCTCCTGTGAGAATTAGTTTACTGCTCCCGCCGGCCGGTTCCAACCTTTTTTTGGGAAAATCTTGGGGACTTCCAAAGTCTTGAGACCCATGCGTTCAACAGGAGCGGCCTTGGATCAAGGCTTATAATACATCAAGCC
>JBAQHL010000564.1:0-5434 GCA_049288295.1 Desulfobaccales bacterium | reverse complement strand
TGGGCGAGGGGAGAAACTGGACCCTGCCGGCGAAGGCGCCCTCTTTAAGCTGGGCGTACGGCTGGGTGTTCCGAGAGGGCAACAGCACCTGGAGATCTGTCCCCCGGGGCAAAACCCCGGCCCCCAGCAACTCCTCGATGAGTTCTGCCGGAGTCCCCGGCGCCGCCACCATAATCGCTGCTGCAGAATTGCTGGTCAAAAGAGGTCAGTCCCCTAAATCAGGCTTTTTCGCCACAGTGAAAAGGCCTGAAATTTCATTGAGATCCTCGGCTTTATAGTCGCGATACCGAGATTTTCGGGCCTGTGGCAAGCGCCTCAGAAAATCGGCCAGGTATGCTGCCTCCGCGTCAAGATTGGGCATAAATCTAATTACTTCAAACCCCACCCGCTCAAAGATTTTCTGCATCTCCCGGGGGCGGAAACGATTGCCGCATTCACCGTGCCTTTCTTTGAATACCCTGGAAAAATCCCGGTCGCTCAAGAGCAGGTATTCCAGGGGCTTTTCAGTATCACGATGATCCCGAAAATCCACCTGGTGCAGGCCCAGGCCCCCGGGCCTGGTGATCCGGGCCAGATTAGCAAAGGCTGACTCTATATCATAGAGATGTTCAAAAACGGCATTGGAAATGATGAGATCGACGCTCTGGTCCGGGACCCCTGAAAGCTCCTCCAAAGAAGAGGTGTAAATGGCGATGCTGTCCCGGGGATACCCCCCCCGGGAAAGAATGGTATCCAAGAGAGTCAGGTCGCTTAAGGGCCAGCGCTCCTTAACCCGCTCTTTGAGCAAGGCGTAGAACTTGGGATGATACTCAGGATCCCAGGGAGACAGGAATCTGTCAGCCACCAAAACCTCCGCCCCATGACAGGACAGGGCCAGGATATTGCCGAAGTTGACGCCGGGCCCGATTTCCAGGACCTTTTTCCCCTTGAGGAAACCCTCGTTCCCGGGCAGGAAATCTATCCAGATGGCGGCCGTGCCCATGGCGTAGTCCACATCCCGCTCAAGGGCTGCCGGCGAGGCGTCCAGGGGCTGCAGGTTGACGGGGTCGGTCTGGTAGGCCTCAAAATAATAGCGCAGCTCCCTTTCGATAAAGGTGAAAAACTTTTTCAGAAAGCCCGGATAAGAGGCCCAGGCAAGGTCGCGCAGTTCCTGGGACAAGAACCCCTGGTTCAGCTCGGTGAAGAGCCAGGGCCCGTCCGAACCTTGGGCCTCACCACGGCCCTCCCCCCGGAGGGTCTCCCTCTCCGTTGCCGGGGCAGGGCGCAGCAGGGTTACGGTCTTCCCCGACCACCACAGTATAAGGAGCGACACCAGGGCAATGGCGGGGTCCTGATAGGGCGACTTGGGCAACAGCATCAAGATGTTATGAGCGGATCGCAGGTTACACTTAAGCCACTTGAAGTGGCTGGTGGACAAAAACCTGCGGCCGGGTGACGCCGCGAAGAATATCTCTCCGCCGGTGAGGTTGCTGCGATCCGGCAGGAGCCCTGGGGCCAGGAGCACCTCAACGTTTTTGGGGACCGGCAGTATCTGGGAGTCCAGGAGTTCCCGGAGCAGCCCGGCGGAACACCCCGGCCCCACCACCACGACAGACCTGGAAGAATTCATCTCCACGAGATCTCAGCCCCCTGACAAGATGACCACCTGTTATTCATCAGAGAATGATAAAGTTGGGCGTACTTTTGGGCCACGGCCTCAAGAGAATAATGCTCCTGCACTTTCAGGCGGGCTTGCCGGCCCCAATGAAAGGCCAAATCCGGCCTGGCCAGGACCAGCTCCATGGCGCCGGCTAACGCCTCCGGCGAACCGGGGGGGATGAGCAGGCCGTTTTGCTGATGGTCCACCACCTCCACGGTGCCGCTCACCCGGCTGGCGATCACCGGCATTTCCAGGGACATGGCCTCCAGGAGCACGTTGGACAGCCCTTCCCCCACGCTGGGCAAGAGAAGGCAGTAGGCATCCTGGTACACGTCCAGGACCCTATCCTCAAAGGGAAGAAAGTTCACGTACCGGTCCACCTCCAGCTCCCGGGCGAGGCGCCGGTAGTCCCATTCCGCGTAATCCCAGCCGTATAGATTGATCTCCAGATCCTTGGCCAGACCTTTATCAGCCAGGATTTTCAGTGCATGCAAGGTAGTGTCGATGCCCTTCTGGGGAGTGCGCCGCCCCAACAGGATAAAGCGCTGCGGGGGGTTGGCCGGGAATCCCCTGGTCCGCTGGAACTCCTGGACATCCACACCGTTGGGAATGAGGTGAATCTTTTCGGGGGCAAAGCCGTGATCCAGCAACTCGGCCTGGATTTCCCGGCTCACCGCCACGAAAGCGTCGGCCATACGCAGCACCTGCAAGCCCCATTTGGCATAACGGAACCGGGAGAAGCCCTCCAGATCCCCCCAGGCGCCGGCGCAGGCCAGCTTGATAATATTTTTTTTCCCCAGCCACCGGGCCACCAGGGTGGAAACCACGGCATGGCCCCACATCTGATGGTTGTGCAGGATATCAAAGGTATGGTGCCTCTTGATCAGATAGTTCAGGGTCAGAGCGGACTCGTGGTCCAGCTTGTAGGCCAGGGGAAAATCACAGCGATGAATTTCCACCCCCTGGTAAACCTCGTGGGGCAGAGAAGCTGGGTCCCGGTGTTGGGTGAGCACCTGCATGGGAAAACCCAGTCCCGCCAGTTTATAGGCCAGCCTCTCCGCCTGCAGTTCAGCCCCGCTGGCCACCGGCCGGAACTGGGAAATAATCATCATGATGGCAGGCTGTTGATTTTTCACGCTGATTTCCGAACTGGCGGCTCCAAGGTCTTGTCAATGAACATCTGGTGCCACAGTTCCAGCATCAACAAATTCCAGATCAGGTACTGCCAATTTTTCTCCCCGCTCTGGTGCTCGGTCAAGAGCTTTTCCAGGAAATCCCGGCGGAAATACCCCCGGCCCAACGCGCTGGGGCTCAACAAGGTATCGGTGACCAGTTCCCTGAGCTCATGGCGAAACCAATGGTCGGTGGGCACCCCAAAGCCCATTTTGGGGCGGTAAATAACTTCTTCCGGGAGAAAGGCTTCGGCGGCCTTCTTGAAGATGTATTTGCTCTCCGTGCCGTTTTTCAGTTTTAGATTCGCAGGTATCCGGGCGGTGAACTCCAGGAAATGATGGTCCAGCATGGGGGCCCGGGCCTCCAGGGAATGGGCCATGGAGGCAATATCCACTTTCACCATCAGGGTGTCGGGCAGGTACAGCTCCAGGTCCAGGTTGAGCAGAGCGTCCAGAAAATCCCGGGCATCGGAGGCCTGGTACTTGCCCAGCATGAGCTGAAAGGCCGGGTAGTGGGCGGTGGCGGCTCTCATGTGCGGGGTGTAGAGCTTGGCCTGGTGGAGCTCATGAAAGTGGGTGATGCGCCAGTAATAGGAAAATAGCCGGGGGCTGAACGACCGCAGTGCGGCCGGGTCTTTCCACAGGCGCTGCTGGCGGACGAAATCCTGCCAGGCGTACAAGTCCCCCAACCACTGGTGGAGCAGCGGCCACAGCCCGCCCTCCCGTTCAAAGCTGCCGTTTAAGGCATAGCGGGGATAGCCGGCGAAATTCTCATCGCCGCCGTCGCCGTTTAAGACCACGGTGACGTGCTGCCGGGCCAGCTTGGAGACATAATAAGTGGGGATGGCGGAGGGGTCCGCAAAGGGCTCGTTGTAATGCCAGACCAGCTCGGGGAAGATGGCTTTGGCGTCTGGAGTGACCTTGAACTCATGGTGGTCCGTGCGGTAGCGGTCCGCCACCATCCGGGCATAATGGGCCTCGTTGTATTCCTCCTGGGCGAAGCTGATGGAGAAGGTCTTGACGGGCTCATTGCAGATGCCGGCCATCAGGGCCACTACCAATGAGGAATCAATGCCCCCGGAAAGGAAGGCCCCCAGGGGCACGTCGCTTATCAGGCGGATGCGCACGGCTTCCCGGAGCCGCTCTAAAATCTCCTCCTGCAGGTCCTCCTCCCCTTTGGCCCCGTTTACGGACAACTTGTTCTGATAGGAGAGCTTCCAGTAGCGCCGGGGCTCGCCTTTGCCCTCCTTGACCAGGAGGCAGTGGGCCGGGGGGAGCTTGTGGATGCCCCGGAAGGCGCTGTAGGGGGAAGGCACGGATTGGTAGGCCAGGTAATAGTGAATAGCCTTCAGGTCAGGTTCCGGCCTGAAATCCGGGTCCTCAAGGATGGCCTTGATTTCCGAGGCGAAGAGAAACCGGTCCGGCAGCATGGCATAAAACAGGGGCTTTTTGCCCATGCGGTCCCGGGCCAGAAACAGGGTTTTTTGCCGGTCGTCCCAAATGGCGAAGGCGAACATGCCCCGCAGGCGCTCCACGCACCTGACCCCTTCTTCCTCCCAGAGGTGGACAATGACCTCGGTGTCGGTGCGGGACCGGAACTGGTGGCCTTTTTGCCGGAGTTCTTCCCTGAGTTCAAGAAAATTATAGATTTCACCGTTAAAAGTGATCCAGACGGAATTATCTTCGTTGGTCATGGGCTGATGGCCCAGGGGGGACAGATCAATGATGGACAGGCGCACATGCGCCAGGCCCACATTATCCTGCTGCCAACACCCCTGATCATCCGGGCCCCGGTGGTTCTGGACCAGGGCCATGCGCTTTAGCAAGCCCGGATCTACCCGGCGCCGGGGATCTTTATAGACAATGCCGCAAATGCCGCACATGAGAAATGCCGCCTGTTATCGAAGCGTTAGGTTGGGTAATTAGGTTCGGCTTTTTCCCGCCCGATACAAACCCATTGTATTAGAAAGAATTTCTTTGATTCTTCTTAAGGTATTGTGCAAGATATTAACATTAAAATAATTTAATGATTTTTTTTCTTCTAATAATAACTGGTACTCGTCAGAGAGATTTTTGTATTCCTGAGCAATTGGACTATACATCTGTATAATACATTTCTGATACAAATTTTGCAGTTCCAGATCCTCTATCCTTCTTTCCCTGGTAATTATAGCTTCTTCCAGATCAGCTTTGCTAATAGTATCCTGGGACAGCAAGGGCTCTTTCTTAACCACATAAATATTTAACAGATAGGATGAATTTTGTTGATACTCGGCAAATAAGGCATCCATGTGAGGTTCCAGGGCGGGGCGGATAGTATCTGAGGAAACATAGCCTTTCTCAAAGAACTTCTTAATCCAATAGGCCAGGGGCTTGCTGTCCGGTAAACATGACCCCAATTCACCGGGCGGCGTGCTGGCAAATATTATGGTGTCGCTGGCGTCAACACAGGCCTGCACCACGGTATCCACTGATTGTTCTGATGACAATGCCAGGTCGTCAAAGCACAGGCACAGGTCATACTTCTTGTCGATGGCGATTTTTTTCTGCAAGTTGAGCGTTTTCACCGGCAGATGTTGGCGTCTTTCCTGAGATGGGGGCAAAAGCGCGCACACCTCGCCCA